>NZ_CP025116.1:1502500-1802500 GCF_002831625.1 Nonlabens sp. MB-3u-79
TATCGGTTTGACAGCTTAAGGTTTACCGGTTACTTTCTTCTTACTGCTTTTTCCCATTCCCAAGAACTAGCAAGAGCCTCTTGCAAAGAATAGGTAGATTTCCATCCAAGCACTTGATTTACCTTATCAGTCTGTGCATAGGCTTCAACTACATCTCCAGCACGGCGTCCTACAATTTTATAATTCAGTTCTTTTCCAGTGGCTTTTTCAAAAGCTGTGATTACTTCTAATACGGTAGAACCTGTTCCAGTTCCTACATTAAATACTTCAAAGTTTTCTTTTCCTTTTTTCTCGAGCAGTCTAGAAAGAGCTGCGACATGAGCTTTGGCAAGATCCACCACATGAATGTAATCTCTTACTGCGGTTCCATCACGGGTAGGGTAGTCATTTCCGTAAACAGAAAGTTGTTCTCTCAGCCCTATGGCAGTTTGAGTAATATAAGGAACTAGGTTTTGTGGAATACCTAAAGGGAGTTCACCAATTTTAGCACTCTTATGAGCTCCTATTGGGTTAAAATATCTTAAAGCGATCGCATTTAAATGTGGTGTTACTTTACAGGTGTCTCTTATAATCTCTTCTCCGATTTGCTTTGTGTTGCCGTAAGGAGATTCAGCTGGTTTTATGGCAGCATTTTCTGTAACTGGTAATTTGTCAGCTTGTCCATAGACTGTACAAGAAGAACTAAAGATAAAGCTAGTTTCTTTATCTTGGATGTTTTGAAGCATATACACCAGAGCATTGATATTGTTTTCATAATATAACAATGGGTTTTCTACACTTTCACCTACGGCTTTTGAAGCAGCAAAATGAATGATTCCTTTTACATCATCATGTTTAGCAAAAAATGTGGATAGAGATTCTTTATCTCTGACGTCTACCTTTTCAAAACTGGGTTGGATAGTTGTTATGGCGGTGATCTTATCTAAAACGTCTAAAGAAGTATTAGATAAATTATCTATAATAAGGACTTCATAGCCTTGTTCTTGTAGTTCTACCACAACGTGAGAGCCTATATAACCCAATCCACCAGTAACTAATATTTTCATAGATAGTAAAAATAAACTTTATTATCAAAGTAGCTCAACAAAAAGAGCTGCAAAAATTGCAGCTCTTTACTATATATTTAGAATCTTAATTAATCTCTGAGTAAACCTCTAGAAATCACTATTTTTTGAATCTCACTCGTTCCTTCATAGATCTGAGTGATTTTTGCATCTCTCATAAAGCGCTCTACATGATATTCTTTTACATAGCCGTTACCACCAAAAACTTGTACCGCCTCAACAGAGGTGTCCATAGCCGTTTGAGAAGCAAAAAGCTTTGCCATTGCACCGCTCATGTCATAATCACGGCCTTGGTCTTTATCCCATGCACTTTGCATTACTAAGTGACGAGCTGCGGTAATATTAGTATGCATGTCGGCTAGTTTAAAAGCAATAGCTTGATGATTACAGATCTCTGTGCCAAAAGCTTTTCTCACCTTTGAATAATCTCTAGCGAGTTCATAAGCCCCAGCAGCAATCCCTAAGGCTTGTGCAGCAATTCCTATACGACCACCAGAAAGTGATTTCATCGCAAATTTAAATCCAAAACCGTCTTCTCCGATTCTGTTTTCTTTAGGAACTTTTACATCATTAAAGATCAAGGAGTGTGTATCACTACCACGTATTCCTAACTTATCTTCTTTTGCACCTACTTCAAATCCATCCCATCCTTTTTCTACAATAAAGGCGTTGATTCCTTTGTGCTTCTTCTCTTTGTCAGTTTGAGCGATAACGATGTAAAAGTCTGCGCTGTTACCGTTTGTGATCCAGTTTTTGGTACCATTCAATACATAATGGTCCCCTTTGTCTATAGCTGTAGTTTTTTGAGAAGTAGCATCACTACCGGCTTCTGGTTCAGAAAGACAAAAAGCACCTATAGATTCTCCAGTAGTTAATTTAGTAAGGTATTTTTCCTTTTGTGCCTCATTAGCATAGGTATCAAGACCCCAACAGACTAAGGAATTATTGACAGAAACTATTACAGAAGCACTAGCGTCTACCTTAGAAAGTTCTTCCATTACGAGTACATAAGAAATAGTATCCATTCCTCCGCCACCGTACTTAGGAGATGCCATCATACCAAGAAAACCTAGTTCGCCCATTTTTTTAACTTGCTCGGTCGGGAATCTTTGATGTGTATCTCTTTCTATAACGCCAGGTAAAAGTTCCGTTTTTGCAAAATCTCTCGCTGCATCTCTAATCATAAGATGCTCTTCTGTTAGGCCAAAATCCATTTATTCTTTTATTTTTTAGTTATTTTTCCGTTTTGCAAATCTAATGCTATTCTCACCCATTTTCAACACCTTTAACTAATGAATCATCAGTACTATAACGTTTTAGGAATCATGTCAGGCACCTCTCTCGACGGCATTGATATTGCGCACATCACATTATTACGTAAAGAGAGTTGGAGCTTTCATATTCACAGGGCAATAACGGTGCCGTATACTAGCGAAATGAAGCAACAGCTTGCTGAGGCAATAACCTATAATAAGAGAGAAGTTGAACAATTAAATCTAAAATACACCAGATACCTTGCCGAAAAAATCCTCAATTTTATTGATGCCCATAAAATCGATAACTTAGTAGCGGTTTGCTCTCACGGACATACTATTTTTCACCAACCTCAAGAAAATTACACCCTACAAATAGGAAATTTGCCAGAGCTAGCCCAACTTATCAATCAACGAGTAGTTTGTGATTATAGGGTTCAGGATGTCGCTCTGCAGGGTCAGGGAGCACCTTTAGTTCCCATAGGCGACCAATTGTTATTTGGGGCTTATGATTATTGTTTGAATCTGGGCGGTTTTGCAAACATGAGTTTTGAGCAAAACGCACAACGTATAGCTTATGACCTTTGTCCGGTAAATGTCGTTCTCAACCATTACGCTTTGAAATTGGGTAAGGAATACGATGCAGGTGGCGCTTTCGCGAAAGCGGGAACCATACAAACACCCGTACTAGAACAGCTAAACTCTTTAGAGTATTACCATCAAAACGCTCCTAAATCATTGGGAATGGAATGGGTAAACGCTCATATTTTCCAAATCTTAGATCCAATAAAAGATACCTGCGATATCATAGCCACGTATACAGAACATGTTGCAGTGCAAATTGCAAAACAATTAGAACCAGAAAAGACCTTGTTGATTACTGGAGGTGGCGCATTCAACACTTATTTAATAGAGTCCATAAGCAAGCATTCCAGCGCTAAAATTATAATTCCAGAGGCTGTCATCGTTGAGCATAAAGAGGCATTGATCTTTGCGCTTTTAGGGGTTTTGAAACTGCGTAACGAGAACAATTGCCTCTCTAGTGTTACAGGGGCAGATCGGGATCACAGCAGCGGTGTTATTTATGTGCCTTAAGAAAATCTAAAAATGTGGATTTCCACTTTTAGCTACGTTATATTTGTGCAAACTAATATAGTAATATGAAGGAACTTCTTAAACGTTATGAAAACGCCGATCCTGAAATCGTTTTTCACTGGAATGACCCAGAGACTGATGCTGAAGGGTGGACGGTTATCAATAGTTTACGCGGTGGTGCTGCCGGTGGTGGTACCCGAATGAGAAAAGGACTTGATAAAAATGAAGTGCTTTCACTTGCCAAAACCATGGAAATTAAGTTTACCGTTTCTGGCCCAGCAATAGGTGGTGCAAAATCAGGAATCAACTTTGATCCACAAGACCCTCGTAAAAAAGGTGTTTTAGAACGCTGGTATAAAGCCGTTTCTCCTTTGCTAAAAAGTTACTACGGTACTGGTGGGGACCTTAACGTAGACGAAATTCACGAAGTTATTCCTATGACAGAAGACTGTGGGGTATGGCACCCGCAAGAAGGTGTTTTTAACGGACATTTTTCTCCTACTGAGGCAGATAAGATCAACCGAATAGGGCAATTGCGTCAAGGAGTAATTAAAGTGATTGAAAACCCATCATTTTCTCCAGATATTTCTAAAAAATACACAGTGGCCGATATGATCACTGGTTATGGAGTTGCAGAAGCGGTAAAACACTTCTATGATATTTATGGAGGAGATGTAAAAGGAAAACGTGCCGTTGTGCAAGGATTTGGTAATGTAGGAAGTGCCGCTGCTTTTTATCTCTCACAAATGGGAGCAAAAGTAGTTGGAATTATAGACCAAGTGGGCGGACTGATCAATGAAGACGGTTTTAGCTTTGAAGAAATTACAGAGTTGTTTATCCATAAAGATGGGAACAACTTAAAAGCCAAAGAATTAATTCCCTTTGAAGAAGTGAACGATCGCATTTGGAAAATAAAGACAGAAATTTTTGCACCTTGTGCAGCCTCTAGATTGATTTCTCAAGATCAAATTGATCAAATGATCTCTTCTGGTTTAGAAGTTATTTCTTGCGGAGCAAATGTGCCTTTTGCAGATAAGGAAATCTTCTTTGGATCGATCATGGAACATACAGATGAGCAGGTAAGTTTGATACCTGATTTTATATCTAATTGTGGTATGGCTAGAGTATTTGCCTACTTTATGGAACGACGAGTGCAAATGACAGATGAGGCGATATTTAATGATACGAGTATGACCATACGCAACGCCATCCAAAACACATTTAATAACAATAGCTCTAAAAAACAAATCAGTTCTACTGCATTTGAAATCGCTCTTAAACAATTAGTTTGATGAAATACTTCTTAGGTAACAGCCCTAAATGGTTCAAGTTGACCATGATCTCTTTTTTAATCTTTAATGTCTTAGGTTACTTTACCTTGAGTGGTACGGTGATGGGATGGGTTTTTATAGGAGAATTTATTTTCTGTCTAGCAATGGCTTTAAAGTGTTATCCATTACAGTCTGGTGGGTTACTAGCCATACAAGTACTGGCGTTGGGGTTAACACATCCCATGTATAAAATCGACGAGAATACACATCAACCTATTCTTGATGAATTAGGAAATCATATCACGGGTGGCGTGTATGCAGAGGTGTCTCAAAATCTTGAAGTGATTCTCCTTCTTGTTTTTATGGTCGCGGGTATCTACTTTATGAAGCCACTATTGATGTATATTTTTGTAAAACTGTTTACAAAGATCAAGTCTAAACTTGTGTTATCCCTCGTGTTCCTTTTATTAAGTGCTGTATTATCAGCCTTTTTAGATGCTTTAACAGTTACTGCGGTGCTGATAAGTGTTGGAATAGGTTTTTACAATGTGTACCATAAAATTCATTCTAGTGATCTTGATCTTGATAAGGACAACACCTTAGACCGAGAGCAATTAAGCGGTGAGACTCTAGAAGAATTCCGTTCCTTTTTGCGTAGTTTGATAATGCACGGTGTGGTAGGGACTGCATTAGGTGGTGTTTGTACTATCGTAGGAGAGCCTCAAAACTTATTGATTGGTTCTAAAATGGGATGGGATTTTATTGAATTCTTTAAGGTAATGACTGTAGTTACCATGCCGGTTTTAGCGGCGGGTATCTTAACAACCATTATGTTAGAAACGACCAAAACTTTTGGTTTTGGTCAGAAAATGCCTCCTGTCGTAAGACATATTATAAAAGGATGGATGGAAAAAAGAGATGAAGAGCGTACAGCTAAAGAGAAATATGCACTTGTAGTTCAAGCGATATCTGCTGTTTTATTAATTACAGGTCTTGCTCTTCACATAGCACCAGTAGGATTTATAGGGTTAGGTTTGATCGTTATTCAAACGGCTTTTATAGGTATTATTGATGAGCACAGTCTAGGTAAAGCTTTTGAAGAAGCACTTCCTTTTACGGGGCTATTAGTAGTTTTCTTTGTTATTGTTGCCATGATTCACGATCAGCATTTATTTGTTCCTATTATAGACTGGGCATTGAGTCAGGATCCAGAAAGCCAGCCGGCTATTTTCTATTTAGCAAATGGATTCTTAAGTATGATTTCTGACAACGTATTTGTAGCTACGGTTTACATCAATGAAGTAAGCACTGCATACGAGGCAGGGGCTATTACAAGAGAACAGTACGAGCACCTTGCAGTAGCTATTAATACAGGGACTAATTTACCTAGTGTGGCTACACCTAATGGGCAAGCAGCATTTTTGTTCTTGTTGACTTCTGCTTTGGCACCTTTAATCAACTTATCTTATGGTAAGATGGTAAAGATGGCATTTCCGTATACCATTGTTTTGACATTGGTAGGTTTAGCATGTGTGGTGTTCTTTTTGTAAGAAAAGAGTATTATTGCAGGAGATTATTTTTTATCTCGCTTTCGCGAAAGCAGACTTTTAAAAATCAAATTTATAGTTCAAGACAATGAAATGTTAAGGAACTCGTTAACAAACATATTAATCACATACTTTAATGAACCTACTTTTTCAAGAAACCGCAGGAATTACAACAGAGGCAGCTCCACTTGTAAATGAAGAATCTCAATCTTTATTAGGCTTAATTACCGCTGGAGGCCCATCTGGAACGGTGATTATAGGCGTACTGATTCTTCTGTTATTTTTTGCTCTTTATATTTACTTTGAACGTCTTATGAAGATAAGGGCCAGTTCAAAAATTGATAGCAATTTCATGCTGCAGATAAAGGATCATATTTCTAATGGTCGTCTAGACAATGCAAAAATGCTTTGTGCAAAGGAAGATTCTCCTGTAGCACGACTTACAGAAAAAGGAATAAGCCGCATAGGTTCTCCTCTTGAGGACATCAATAGTGCTATTGAAAATGCAGGAAGACTTGAAGTGTATAAATTGGAGAAAAACGTAAGCATGTTGGCCACTATAGCCGGCGCTGCTCCTATGATCGGGTTTTTAGGTACCGTTATAGGTATGGTTATCGCTTTTAAAACTCTAGCAGACGCAGGAGGTAGCGCAGACATGGGTAGTCTAGCAGGTGGTATTTACACGGCGATGATTACTACTGTGGCAGGTCTTATAGTAGGTATTGTAGCTTATATAGGTTACAACCATTTAGTAGTTAAAACAGATAAAGTGGTGCATCAAATGGAAGAAAATGCATCTGACTTCTTAGATCTTTTAAATGAACCAGCTTAATTATGAACTTAAGAGGTAGAAATAAGGTAAGTCCAGAATTCTCGATGTCGTCCATGACTGATATCGTGTTTTTGCTTTTGGTATTCTTTTTGCTCACATCTCCATCGATCACTCCAGAGGCTTTAGATTTATTGCTTCCTAGTGCTGGCGGGAAAACGCAAACCCAAGGTAAAGTCACCGTAAGTATATCAAAAGAAGGTGTTTTTTACGTGGATGCTACACAGGCTACAGAAGAAGATTTAGAAACTAAAATTCTATCAGTGCTGCAGGGGAAAGAAAAACCTACCATCATGTTGCGGTCTGATAAAGACGCCGCGGTAAGACATTCTGTAAGAGTTATGGATATAGCCAACAGGAATAAAATTCAAATTGTACTTGCTGTAAAAAATAATTAGTCATGAGTTACCTGAAGACAAAAGAACAAAAAAAATCAGCAGCTATCAGTGTCTTACTGGTGGTCTTGCTCGTTCTATTATTTAGATTTGTCTCCATAATTAATGTCATTGAAGCACCTGAAGATTCTGGGATAGCTATCAATTTCGGTAATACTGCTGTAGGTTCTGGGCCGGTAGAGCCAGCAAAGACGACTAAAGTGGCACCACAGTCTAATCCAGAACAAGTTACACAGCCAGAAACACCTCAAGTAGAGAATATAGTCACCCAAGAAAACACAGAGGCCCCTTCAGTCGTCTCTGATCCAACAGTAAAACCTACAACAAAACCTACTAAGCCTGCGGCAAAACCTGTAAAACCAAAGCCGGATCCAAAGCCAGACTCGTCTGTACTCGATGCTTTGAATAGCGTCACTGGTGCCGAAACCGCAGATGGAGAAACCAATACAGGTGAAGGGCCAGGAGATGGACCAGGGAACAAAGGTGATATCAATGGCGATCCGTATGCTAACACTTATTACGGTGCTCCAGGAAGTGGGCAAGGTGGTAAAGGCTATGGTCTTAAGGGGCGTGGTAAAGTTGCCGGGAGAGGTATACTTCCCACTTGTGATGAAACCGGTAAAGTGATCGTTGAGATAGAAGTAGATCGATCAGGGAAAGTTAAAAAAGCTACCCCAGGAAAAAAGGGAACAACAAATCGTGCTGCATGTTTACTTATTGCTGCTGAGAAGAGTGCTATGACTTATAAATTTAGCGCCGCTCCTCAAGCAAAAGAAACACAAATAGGTTTTATTGAGGTGATATTTAAAGTAGGAGAATAGCTTTGTCTACGTATAAAAAAACCTTAGAGTGGCTTTTCTCTCAGCTACCGATGTACCAACGAGCAGGTAAGATAGCCTACAAAGCAGATCTGAAAAACAGTATCAGTCTTGATCAACACTTAGCTCATCCACATACATTTTATAAAAGCATACATATCGCTGGAACAAATGGTAAAGGTTCTACCAGCCATATGGTTGCTAGTGTCTTACAAGAAGCTGGTTACAAAGTAGGTCTTTATACATCGCCACATCTCAAAGATTTTAGAGAGCGTATTAGAATCAATGGAGAAATGTGTTCAGAGCAGTTTGTAGTGGACTTTGTGGATCAAAATAAATCTTTTTTTAAAGAGCATCAACTGTCTTTTTTTGAAATGACTGTAGGAATGGCTTTTCAATATTTTAAAGAGCAAAAAGTAGATGTCGCGGTTATTGAAACCGGATTAGGAGGACGACTGGATTCCACTAATATCATTACCCCTGTGGTGACCGCTATCACTAATATTGATAAAGATCACACCGCCATATTAGGAAATACCTATTTAAAAATTGCAGCTGAAAAAGCTGGAATTATTAAAAAAAGTATTCCAGTTGTGATTGGAGAAAGAAGAAATCACTTAAAAAAGCTTTTTAAAGAAAAAGCAACCTCTCTAAATAGTCCTGTTTATTTTATCGACCATAGAACTGCCCACCAACCCACAGACCTTAAAGGGAGCTATCAAGCATCTAATGTTAGAGTGGCTGAAAAAGTAATGGAGCTGTTAAGAAAAGAGGATTTCACTATTTCTTCAGCTGCTTTGAAAAGCGGCTTACTTAATGTTGTTAGAAATACGAATTTAAGAGGCAGGTATGAGGTTGTCAGTGAATCTCCTAAAACCATACTAGACACCGCGCATAACGTCGCTGGAATACGAATTCTTATGCACCAAATCAAAGCAGAGAAATGTAAAGAGCTTCATATAGTTCTAGGGATGGTAAGCGATAAAGACGCTACTAGTGTCATAAAGCTATTGCCTAAAACGGCATTTTATTATATCTCTAAGCCAGATATCCCAAGGGGAATGGAAATAGAAGTGTTAGGGAATCATTTGAATTCGTTTCAATTGAATTTTGAGAGTTTTGATTCTATAAATCAGGCGTTTAAAACTGCTCAGAAAAGGGCTTCAAAAGCAGATGTCATTCTGGCGACAGGAAGCACTTTTGTGGTAGCTGAAATTATTTAAAAAATCTGTTTTTATTTCTTTGCAGAAATAAAAACAGTTGTATATTTGCAACCGCTTTAGGGCACATAGCTCAGTTGATTCAGAGCATCCCGATTTAGATCGGGAGAGTCAGGTTTCCGAATCTTGACTATAAAAAAATAATCGGGCGCATAGCTCAGTTGGTTCAGAGCACTTGGTTTACACCCAAGGGGTCGGGGGTTCGAATCCCTCTGCGCCCACAAAAGGTCTTCAGCAATGAAGACCTTTTTTTATTTCCATGAAGTACTACACGTATACCAATTTGTTTTTTAAATGACGTATTAAAAATTTGAATTATCTTTTATTCAGTTTAGGAATAGAATCTAAGCATAGCAGTGGCTATGGTTCTATTTTATGACGACAAATGGATAAAAAAGAAACTAATTTTATACGGTATTTGAATGATAAATGGGTATTAAATATTATTCTCTGAAAAGCTTCATCGCTATTACATTGGTTCTACCCAAGATGTAAAGGAGCGCCTAAATAAACATCTTGCAAGTACAACAGGATTTACTTCTAAAGCAAAAGATTGGAACATCAAATACGTTGAGGAATTTGACACTCGAAGAGAAGCCATAAAGAGAGAAAACCAAATCAAAAAGTGGAAAAGTAGCTTGATGATCGAAAAACTAATCGGCGCTTAGCTCAGTTGGTTCAGAGCATCGGGGGTTTACCGAAGTGAATTCGGTATAAACTACTTCAACTGTGCCCACAAATCCTCATAATCTATTGATTATGAGGATTTTTTTTTATTAAATTAACACCACTCTCCTCATTAACCCCTATCTATAAAATCAACATAACGTTTCATATATGACACAAATAATACTATATTTGTATTTTATATGACACATTATGCCTAAAAAGAAAACTATATTACTACCAAAAGCAGAGAAAATTCTTTCTCAATTAGGAGAGAATATCCGCCTAGCGCGATTAAGAAGAAAGTTAAGTGCAGAGCAGGTTGCTGAAAGAGCAAACATTGGTAGGTCTACACTTTGGAAAATTGAAGAAGGTAAAGGATCTGTATCTATGGGCAACTATTTGCAAACATTACTGGTCTTAGGTTTAGAAAAAGATCTCTTAACAGTGGCGAATGATGATGTTTTAGGGCGTAAAATTCAAGATGCTGATTTAACAGTTAAAGAAAGAGCACCAAAGAAAAACAATAAATAATGAGTGCTGAAAGAAAAGAAATATTAGTGTATGCTCATTGGGTAGGTTTTAATGAGCCTACCTTAATGGGAGTATTATATGCTTCTCTCAATAAGGGAAAAGAGCTATTCTCATTTGAGTACAATGAAGAATGGCTAAAGCTTAAAGAAGCTACAGCTATCGATCCAGATTTACGACTGTTTTCTGGACCACAATATTTAAATGAAGACAAGTCTAATTTCGGTATTTTTCTAGACTCCTCTCCAGATCGCTGGGGAAGATTATTAATGAGAAGAAAAGAAGCCGCAATAGCTAGAAAAGAAGAACGCAAACCACGCAACCTTTTTGAGTCTGATTATGTTCTTGGCGTTTTTGATGCTAATAGAATGGGTGCACTGCGTTTTAAAACAGCTGTGGACGGTCCATTTCTAGATGATAATGCACAAATGTCTGCTCCAGCGTGGACAGCTTTAAGAGATTTAGAATATGCCAGTTTACAATTAGAAAGTGATGATGCACCAGATGACCCAGAGTACTTACAATGGTTAAATATGTTAATGGCTCCAGGTTCTTCTTTAGGTGGAGCAAGGCCAAAAGCAAATGTTCAAGATACAGATGGCTCCTTATGGATTGCAAAGTTCCCAAGTGGCAATGATGATAAAGATATTGGCGCCTGGGAACAGCTTACATATGAGTTGGCAATACAATGTGGTATTGATATGGCAGAGTCCAGAATACAAAAATTCTCACACCATCAGCATACGTTCATTACTAAACGTTTTGATAGGACTGCAGATAAGCAACGTATTCATTTTGCTTCGGCTATGACTTTATTGGGTTATACAGATGGTGTAGATCATCAAGATGGTGCAAGCTATTTAGACCTTGTAGAGTTCTTGATGCAAAATGGTGCGAACATCGACAAAGATTTAGTAAAGTTATGGACGCGTGTAGTGTTCAATATTTGTGTTTCTAACACAGATGACCATTTACGTAATCACGGTTTTATATTATCTGAAGGCGGCTGGACACTTTCTCCTGCCTATGATATAAACCCAATAGAAGGTGGTAATGGACTTAAATTGAATATAGACAGCGAGGATAACTCTCAAAATTTAGAACTAGCATTATCGGTTGCGCCTTACTTTAGATTAAAGCCAGAAGAAGCTCAATTAATTATTGACCAAATCCTTGAGGTAGTTTCCAACTGGCAAATCCTTGCAAAAAAAATGGGGATTTCCAGAGCAGAAATAGAACGAATGGGGGGTTGTTTCAAATTTTAAAAATTAATAGATTTAGAGAACATTAACCCAACATCTTCATTCAAAAGGTTCGAACTTTATCGCTTCGACTCCACAAAAGGTCTTCAGCAATGAAGGCCTTTTTTTATGCCTTGAAATCAAGGTTTCTCTACCTTCTCCATCACAGAGTTTCCATGGGTGTCGTAATATTGGTACAGTACCTTCTTAGCATCAGATTTGATGAGCAAATAACTGCTGTTATCAAAGGAGCTTGTAGAAGGGGCCAAATCCCCTGATAAGTAATCAAACAAGGCAGGGAAAACTCCTATAGAACTTCTAACCGTTTTTTGAAACGGATCAAAACCCTGAGGTGCTTTTACCGCGTATAAGCCATTAAAAACACTTTCCTTAAGCGCTAGGTCTTTCTCTGGCTGCATATAAGCAGCCCCAGTATGCGTATAACCTACAAAGCCTCCGTGATCTGCAACAATCAAAATAATTGCTTCAGGATCATTTAATTCGATGAATTGAACCATATCGATAAGTTGTGACGAAATGGACTTGATCTCTTCTCGGTATTTGTTTTTTTCAAAGGTTATCGCGTCTTCTCGATCCTTACTAAATGAAATATGACCCGGATGAAGAATCTCTACAAAGTAAAACTGAGGATCTTCAGTGGCACTTAAAACTTGGGTCTCAAAATCTTTTTTATAGTCCTTTCCTAAAAAGTAGTTAGGTAATAATGGCGACAGTTCACTGCGGTTTACATTATTGGTATCATAAGAAACCTCGGGATAATTGAGCAGGAGATAAGAATGTTCTAAGATTAAATTAGTCTTATATCCATTATTTACAAAGGTGGTTAGTACAGGATTGTCTCCAAGAATAATGTCTCTAGCATTCATCAGTTCATTATTCATTTCTCCATAATGCAAGTAGTGATGTTGCGCAGTAAACAAGGTACTGTTAGAAGCAAGGGTGGTGGGATAATTGCTTCTAAAATCAGCATTAAACTGAAAACCTTGTGCTTTCATAGTATCGTAAAAGCTATGGTTATCTAATTGATAGCTATCGTTATTTGCTGCTTGCTGACCTACATATCCATCCGGCTGCAGCAAATACACATTGGGCTTCTTTTGAAAAACACTAGATTCAAATGCCATAGGTTGCACCCAGTCTTCACTAGAGAGGACAGACGAGCTTATAAAAAAAAGTAATTGGCCTGCGGCAACCAGGCACATGATGCTGAGAAGCAAAACAATTTTCTTATAGTGTTTTGCCATAAAAAAGGAAGCAGCTATTGCTAATAGAGCAACTAATATCAAGGCTTTCCACCTCCATCCTAAATAAATAGAAAGAGAGAAGATAATAGAGAAATTGATCAGCAGAAAGGACCAGTACAATTGTGCCCTTTTTTCAGGCATTTTTCTTTTAAATAATAAATCAAGTAATAGAAAGAGAAAGCTCGGTATCAACACAAAACAAGCTATAAAACTACTGAGTTGTTGCCATGAATTGACTACTGTATAGTTTTTAAGGTATAAATAAATGATAGCGTAAGAGCCAGGAAGTAGGGTCACTGTCCACCAAAAGTGATCTTTACTAGACAGGTATTTTACTATTTTATCCTTCATGTCGTTCAAAAAGAAATAATGTGCGTTCGGTACCTTCGATTTTCTCTGATTTGATCAATTTGAATTGCTTTTGGTACGCTTTCGCGAAAGCGGAAACACTATAATCATCAAATAAATGACGAGCATCTCGTTTGCTGTCTAATATAAACTTCACCCAGCTGTCCTCTCGGTCTGGAAACTCTATGATCAAATACGGGGACAATTCAGCAAAATAAGCGGCACTCATCTCAAAGGGAACATTTCCCGTCAAGGTGATGTGATGAATCAAAGCAAGAGCCATAGTCACTTCTGGTTGAAAGTCAATTACTCGAGAGCTAAAAGAATCCCGTTCTTGATGATGGAATCCTATAGCCGGTGAAGGCTGCATCAAATCGCAAACCAAAGGGATGAGCTTATTTTCTTTAGACTTCAATTGATCCAAGTAGCATTGATCTATTGCGGGTTGGTCTATATCACTCACAATAATCTGATCTGCTTGGTCTAGTAATTCCTTTGCAAAGGTGCCGTCATTACCACCTAGGTCTATTATTTTACGAGCTTCTATAGCAGCACACCATTCTTTAATGAGTTTCTTTTTGGTATGAAAGGACGCTGCTTGATAATTGATCTGATCATAGTAACTGGACCACTCTGTGTTTTCTTTAGAAGTCATGTTGTTGATATGCTGTTCTAGAGCTTGCAACATTTTTATCTGAGAAGACTTGGAAAGATGTGCCTCTTTGCTTTCTGTTTTTTCAGAGTTTTCCTTAACGTCAGATTTTGAAAGCAAGTGAATATGACTAAAAATAATAGGGTGGAATCTAGAGGTAAAAGGCAACTGTCGTTTAACGTCACTTAAGGCCATCCCGTTAATAGAATGCTGAAGGGTTTTTAAATACTGCCCACCGTATTTTTGAGCGAGAAGTAAAGGTCCAAAAAAGTGTTCGTTAAATTGCTTTAAGGCTCTCCATGGCGTATTTTCTTTATACTGCTCGATACTCAAGGTATCTATAAATACGGCTTTACCTCTATGAAAGGCGATGTTAAAAGCACTGGCGTCTTTTAAGGAAAAGTCATTTTCTAAAAGGAAAATTTGAAGCCTAAGAGTGAGTTGCGCAGCGTGTTTGTATTGGCTAAAACTCCACTCATAAGGGTAAGTAATAAAGTCTAACTGTTCTGGAAGAATAATAATCTTTTCTTCATCACTACTGATTTCCTTATGGGGGATGAGCCATTTTTTATCAAAAAGCTTTTGATAAATCCCAGTATTTTTTGCCTTGCGGTACTCTTCAAAATACACTGGATGGATCTGTCGGTAAAAGACCCCTTTTTCTTTGTATACAAAACCAGAGGGATCTCTGTATGAAGATGGATGCCTAAGCATTAGTTGCTTTCAGAATCTTGTTCATAGTTGCTGTCAAAACTACTGTCTTTTTGTTGTTTTTTTAAACCTATCCAGCCTTTTACAACGGTGATGACTTTTTTGTAGAATAAAACAAATCCAGCTAATGCCGCTATTGCCGCTTGAGCGATCATCATTCCTAGTCCAGGATCAAAATAAAGCAAGTAATTCATAACGGCAATTTAATTAATTATTACGCTATAATAGAATAAAAGGCACATTTTGCAGTAGGAGGTTAGAAGTATCTTACAACTGTGCCGCCACAAGCTGATTGATCCACTCTAGAAAGCGCTCGTCTTCTTGGTTAAAAGCATTTGCTGTATTGCTATCTATATCGATCTGTCCAATGTTTTTAGCATTCTTGAACATCGGAATAACGATTTCACTTTTCACGTGAATGCTACAAGCGATGTAATTATCTTGTGCATGAACATCATCCACCACAAAATTTGCATTAGACACAGCCACTTGGCCACAAATCCCTTTACCAAATGGAATTACCGTATGGTCGGTAGGTTCTCCGGCTTGATTCCATAAATGTAGAGTCGGTTCTGTTTCATGGGCCATATAAAAACCTACCCAATCATAAGTAGCTATAGCTGATTGAAGTAAGTCGCAAATAGCTTGCATTTTATCTTTAATCACCACATCTGGCTGATTGATAATACTACTAACTTGAGGTTTTAAAGCGTCTGTTTTCATAGGGAAATAATAAGGTACAAAGCTAGGTCATGGTTTTGTTTTAATAACTAACTTTGCCTTAAATAATAAGCATTGAAAGCGTTAAAGCCGTATTATCCAGTTTTTAAGTTTGTAGGCATTTTTGCAATGTTATACATCCTTTTTTCTATTGGTTATTATTTTTTCATAAGTATGGAATGGAGTCAACAACTTTATCCAGATCCTATAACTGCCCAAGTGAGTTATCAAACTCAAGAATTATTAAGGCTAGTGGGCTATAAGGTTCAAACCTTAAATTCTCCAGAGCTTCCTTCGGTAATGATGTTTATTAATGAAGTCAAAGTATATCGCGTCATTGAAGGTTGTAATGCGGTAAGTGTGATGATCTTATTTACAGCTTTTGTAGTTGCTTTTGCTAGAGGCTGGAAGAAGACCCTCTCTTTTTTAATCATTGGAATTGTATTCATATATATAGTGAACTTAATCCGACTGGTGGTTTTAGGGATCGTTTATTACGACTATTCTGACTATGCCGAATTTTCTCATGAAATCATATTCCCAGGAGTGATTTATGGAGCGGTAGTTTTGCTATGGATTTTTTGGATTAGAAATGTAAAGCCTGAGGAAGTTGAATAAAATCATATCTGTAGTTCTTATCGTGATATCGCTATTAGGTTTGGCATCAGTTCGTTTGTTAGAAAACGACTTGTTTTACGATCCTTTTATTGCTTATTTTAAATCCAACTTTCAATTACAACAGCTACCGGATGTAGATAAGGGTCTTTATCTCATTTCAACCGTGTTCCGTTACTTCATCAACTTGTTGTTCACCGTATGTATTATCTGGTTCTTGTACAAAAGCAAAGAGTTTGTCAAAGCTACCTTATGGGTTCATTTGTTTAGTTTTATCATTCTATTAGCTACATTTTTTATTTTACTACCTCTAGAGGATGAATGGGTAAAAATGACCTTGTTCTATATCAGGAGGTTTTTAATTCACCCTATTCTACTGTTTATTTTAGTCCCTGGTTTCTATTTTATCTCTAAGAAGCAGACTGTCTCTTAAATACTTTTCAATTATTTTCTAGTAAGTGTTTTGAAGCTCTTTTTTTATTTGTCTCTAGTTTTTAGGCATAAAAAAAACTGGTTACTAAAGAGTAACCAGTTTCTAAGAATACAATTATGCTAAGCTTATTTAGGGTCTAGAATCATATCGATTCTTTCTTCTAAATCTCTTAGGTGAATTTTTGATAGTCTATCGCTAGTGCGATTAGTTGCACGAGAGGCATCTCTCTTAAGTGTTTCTAATTCCGCACGGACAATAGGTCTGATGTCACTTTGTGCTACATCGATACTTGTACCGCCAAAACGACCACTTGGGGCATCATTAGTCATTATAAAGGCTAATCTTTCTACATAAGCTCTTTGTAGATTACGACGGTAACGATCTATGGTTTGACCTCTTGGAAGTTCTTTGAAAAGTCCTTTTCTCAATTCGGTCATCATGTCTAGTAATCCGTAAGCACTGTTACCGTTTACTTCTTCATTTTCCATAAGACGAGCCATACGTCCAAAGTCAAGAACATTGTTCAATGTGCGTACTTGTATGCTGCGTATTCTTTCGATTCCGCCAGCAGGTTCAATCCTGTTGAATATGTTTTGATCGATCAACCATTCTGGTGTGTCAAATAATTGAGTGTTTAAGAAAGTCATCGCTCGTTCCTGCTTGTCTTTAGGAGCATGCTCATAAACAGCACCTTCTTGACCGTAGGCTTTGTATGTTTCTTTAATTCCACCTATGTTTCCAGAAACATGACCCATATAACGGTTAAACTGTCCTACCAGTTGACCGTACATATTTTCTAGTTCGTCAAAATTTTCTCCTTCTTCACCTGTCCATTTCCCTAAATTAGGAACGATACGCTTTAGGTTTTTAATACCATATTCACTTGCAAGCATAGAATCATCTCCTAAATCTTCTGTTTGAGAAGTATAATCGATTACACCAAATTGCTGACGACCAAATCTATAAACTGGATCTCCAGCTTTTTCAAGAATCCAAGCGTCTAAAGTTTCTTTTTCTTCTTTAGCTGATTTATCTAATATAGGCTTGTAACCCCATGCGATAGAATATTTGTCATAAGGACCTACTTCTGGCATTAAAGCAACATCACCATCTTCTGGTTGTGCTACGTAATTAAAACGTGCATAATCCATGATGGAAGGAGCAGTACCAAATTCTTTTGTAAAAGCAGGGTCTCTCAATTTTTCTACTGGATAAGCGATAGAGCTTCCCATATTATGAGGCAGTCCTAATGTGTGTCCTACTTCATGAGAACTAACAAAACGTATCAAACGTCCCATCACTTCATCATCAAAGTTATTCATACGAGCATCAGGATTGATAGCTGCCGTTTGAATAAAGAACCAGTTGTGTAATAAAGTCATTACATTATGATACCAGTTGATATCACTTTCAAGAATTTCTCCAGATCTTGGGTCACTTACGTGAGGTCCATTTGCATTAGGAATAGGAGATGCTAAATATCTTACGACAGAGTAACGCACATCTTCTGGGCTCCATTCTGGATTCTCTTCCTTAGTAGGCGCGTCTTTTGCTATAATAGCTTCTTTAAAACCAGCAGCTTCAAAGGCAACTTGCCAGTCTTCAATTCCTAGTTTGATGTATTTTCTCCACTGTACAGGAGTCGCAGGGTCGATGTAGTAAACAATTTGTTTTTTAGGTACTACCAGTTCGCCAGCGTTGAATTTTGCTAGGTCCTCGTCTTTTACTTCAAGTCTCCAACGGTCTAAGTAAGTAACCGTCTTCGTTTTTTGATCATTAAGGCCATAATCTTGTTGTCCTCTAGCAAACCATCCTACGCGTTGATCAAAGTAACGTCTCTTCATAGGCACTTTAGGTAAAAGAATCATAGAGTTGCTCATTTCTAAAGAGATAGATTGAACACTACCATTAGAAGGTGGGCTGCTTGAAAAATAAGTTTTCACATGTCTTGATTCAATATTTTGAGGATAAGAGCGCAGCGTATCTATGTAAGATCTAGAATCGTCTAGCCTACTTATCTTCAATCTAGTTCGAGCTCTTTGTGGGAACCCTATCGCTTTTACGTCCTTAGTAAAGAAGTCTGTAACATCGATAACGGTATTATTAGTAAGGCTGTCTTTTTTAATTGCTTTTACAGGAAAAGAATAGAGAATTGGCTCAAAATTGGAGTTTTCTACCGCAATACTTACCGGTAAAGAATCTGCTGCCACAACTTCGTGAGAAACTACTCTTAAAAGAACATCTTTGTTATTTTTTTGCCATCTTAAGGTTTGTGTGTTTTGCTTTCCACCACCGAAGCCTAGGCCTGCAGCGGTCTTTGCGATACGAGTTACCATTAACATCTCTCTGTTAAAAAGGCTGTCTGGAATCTCGTAGAACCATTTGTCTTCTACTTGGTGTACTGTGAATAGCCCTTCATCACTCTTAGCTTCTTTAGTGATGACCTTAGAATAAGGCTGGATATCCCCCTTTTTAGGCTTCTTATCTGAAGCTGTTTTGTCTGCTGGCGCTTTCTTTTTCCCTTGGAAAATGGAGCAGCTAGTTGTCACAGATACAGCAAGGAGCAGTACCATCAACATTTTAATTGTTCGCATTGATTTATAGTTTTTATTGATGTCCTAAATATATTATGATAAAGTTCAATATTTCTTAACAAGGCGTTAACGCGATGGAAGTTTTCTCAATTTGTTCCAAAAAGAGGAGTTAAGTTTATGGAAATTCCGCTTTCGCGAAAGCGAGATGGCAATACAATATATAGTTATACTGAAGCAAATAACTTTGTTATAGGGCAAGTGCTATTTGAAATCCCAAGGGAATGATTAGGTTGTTTTTTAATAAAATTTTTAAAGTTCTAACCTCTATATATTATAACCTACTGGATAGAATGCTCACGTCTATTTTAGTTAAACGATCTCTGGAATTCATCGTTTTTACCTTTTCACCACGCATATCATAAACGAAAAAAGAGGTGAGAGGTCTCGACTTTTTTTTCAGGAAGGATTTGATGTCTGTTAGGTATATACTGGGAGCACTAATTGAGACTTCTTCTTAGCAGCTTATAAAAAAAGTAAATAGCAAGAGTATGCCTAGGTTTTGATAGCTAAAGGGGTGAGTAGGTTTTTATATTGATCAAAAGTAGCGTTTTAAGTAATTGAGGGAGCAAACAAAAAAAGCCATCTCTTAAGAGATGGCTTGATTAAATTATAGAGTTTAAAAAATGATTTACATCATTCCACCCATTCCTCCGCCCATTCCGCCTTGCATGCCACCACCTGCGTTGTCTTCCTTGATTTCTATAAGGGCACACTCTGTGGTAAGGATCATTCCAGCGACAGATGCTGCATTTTCTAATGCGACACGAGTTACTTTTTTAGGATCGATAATACCTTCTTTAAGCATGTCTACATACTTATCGTTTTTAGCATCATAACCGTAATTCCCTGTTGATTCTAGTACTTTAGAAACAACCACACTTCCTTCACCACCTGCGTTCTCTACGATAGTTCTCAAAGGAGATTCTACAGCACGAGCCACGATAGCGATTCCAGTTTCCTCGTCGGCGTTATTAGCTTTTACTTTAGAAAGAACAGCCTTTGCACGTACAAGAGCAACACCACCACCGGCAACGATTCCTTCTTCTACAGCTGCGCGAGTGGCGTTAAGTGCGTCATCTACTCGGTCTTTCTTTTCTTTCATCTCTACTTCACTTGCAGCACCTACATAAAGTACAGCAACTCCACCAGCAAGTTTTGCAAGTCGTTCTTGAAGTTTTTCTTTATCATAGTCAGAAGTGGTATTCTCTATTTGAGACTTGATTTGTCCTACGCGAGACTTGATATCTTCAGCTGTACCGCTTCCGTTTACAATAGTCGTGTTGTCTTTATTGATGTCAACTTTCTCACAAGTTCCCAACATTTCCATTGTTGCGTTTTCAAGAGTAAATCCTCTTTCTTCACTTATTACGGTACCACCAGTTAAAATAGCGATGTCTTCCAGCATTGCTTTTCTACGGTCACCAAAACCTGGAGCCTTAACAGCGGCAATTTTTAATGAACCTCTTAATTTATTTACGACTAGAGTAGCAAGTGCTTCTCCATCTACGTCTTCAGCAATGATAAGAAGTGGTTTACCTGTCTGAGCAACTGGCTCTAGAATAGGCATCAATTCTTTCATGGTAGAGATTTTCTTATCAAATAATAAGATATAAGGATTCTCTAACTCAGTGGTCATCTTTTCAGAATTAGTAACGAAGTATGGAGATAAATACCCACGGTCGAACTGCATTCCTTCTACAACGTCCACATAAGTTTCTGTTCCTTTTGCTTCTTCAACAGTGATCACACCTTCTTTTCCTACTTCTCCAAAAGCCTTAGCAATAAGATCGCCTACAACTTCGTCATTGTTGGAAGAAATAGAAGCAACTTGTTTGATCATCTCGCTCGAGTCACCTACTTTTTTTGCTTGCTTTTCAAGATCTTTAACGATGGCTGCAACAGCTTTGTCGATACCTCTCTTTAAATCCATTGGGTTAGCACCAGCAGCTACGTTTTTCAAGCCTTCTTTTACGATGGCTTGAGCAAGTACTGTAGCGGTAGTAGTTCCATCACCTGCAAGATCGTTTGTTCTTGAAGCAACTTCTTTTACCATTTGAGCACCCATGTTTTCTAGTTCATCTGAAAGCTCAATTTCTTTAGCAACACTTACACCATCTTTAGTTACTACTGGAGCGCCAAACGATTTACCGATGATGACGTTACGACCTTTAGGTCCTAATGTTACTTTTACTGCATTTGCAAGTGCATCAACACCACGTTTGATTCCGTCTCTTGCTTCTATATCAAATTTTATATTTTTTGCCATTTTGTTTTTGTTAATGATTTCTGTGATTTACAAAAATCGTAGTTATTAGTAATCAGTTGATTGATGCTTCCGCTTTCGCGAAAGCGGATCCTCTAAAATTTATACGATCGCAAGAATATCTTCCTCACGCATGATTAAATAATCACTACCGTCTAATTTTAATTCCGTACCACTATATTTTCCATAAAGAACGGTGTCTCCCACTTTTACAGTCATCTCGTGATCTTTTTTTCCTTTTCCTACTGCAACAACTTTTCCTTGTTGTGGTTTTTCTTTTGCTGTATCAGGAATGTATAGACCTGAAGCTGTTTTTTGTTCAGCGGCAGTTGGTTCAATAACTACTCGGTCTGATAAAGGTTGAATATGTAATGCCATTTTGAAAAATGTTTATGTGATTAGTGTTCTTCACGCAGTCCCCATAAATGTGCCAATTGTTATTCACTGACAAAACTGCTGCAAATGAAAATATCCAGCCTTAAGAGCTGGATATTTTGTCAGTTACTGTTATGTTTTTAACATACTACTTGTCAGTAGACGTTTCTTCAGTTGTTGTGTTTGCTGGACTTGGTGTGCTTACAGGAGCCTCAACTGATGTTGGGTCTGTAACATCAATAGCACTTTGCTCTTTCCCTTGAATAAGTGTTGTACTTGCGAGAAGAATAAGCACTAAAAGAGCTGTAGAAAGAACCCAGGTACTTTTATCTAAAAAATCACCAGTTTTCTTTACACCACCTAATTGCTGCGTTCCGCCGCCGCCAAAACTTGATGATAATCCGCCACCCTTAGGGTTTTGCACCATGATCACCACGATTAATAAAAATGATACCAGTACGATAAGCGCTAAAAAGATATAGAATGTTGTCATTATGTAGGGTTACTTTGTAAATTCTTAATTTCTTGAATTTGGTCTGCAAAGAAAGCACTTTTTTCTGGATGTTGCAATACTAAAACCTCATAAGCTTTCAGAGCTTTGGAATAGTTTTTCTGAGCGAGATAAACCTTGGCTAAAGTTTCCGTCATAAATTGACTCGGATCTTGATAGTGGTTGGTTATGTTAACGGGATTACTGGAAGACTTGCGAGGCTTGATTTTAGGCTTTTCAGCAAGGAATTGATCGATGCGAGCCATTTTTCTTGCACGGTCATCTGCCTCTTGAATTTCTTCTTCTACCTTTTTAGCTTTTTTAAATTCTTCATCCACGATTACTGGATTTTTTTCTTGAGGGGCTTCCTTTCGATCTATAGGGGTCAAACTTGTTAATTGCAACCATTGTGAGAAACTATAGGTTTCATTTTTATCAAATTCTAATGGCGCCTCTTCAATGGAAGTCTCTTTTTTCTTTTCAAACAGGTCTGCATCTATAACTTGAGTAAAGTTTTTACTGGCGTTGAGATCTTCCTCAACAAGGGTGTTCCCCGAAATCGAATCAGAGGCTAATGTTGTTTCTTCCTGTTGAATTAATTTGATCTGTTCACTTACTTTATTTTGAATAAAGGACTCAGAGGTTATAAAATCAAATAAGACAGATCTATCTGTGGTATGAGCAGCGGTTCTTTGCAGCTCTTTGTTGTACAGAGGACTGCTTTCATTTTTCAATCCTTTGAGATACATGCTTCGCACCGCTTGGAAATAGGGGTGTTCTTTTATAGCATCTTCTAATGCAGTAAGATGATCAACATGAATGGTTTCAGGTTTTGCTAGTACTTTATTTATGGAAACAGCATCTACCATTTTGCCAGTGTATCGTTAAAAATATCTTGAGTAATCTGTTCATAGATCACTTCTAGTGCAGTTTCTAGCGCACTACCTTGTAGTTGTATGTTTGCGCTATAGTCATAGAAAAAGCTATACTTTTTCTCAAAACTTTCTTCATCAATTTTAGTATTGGTAAATCTTAGGTTGATTTCAATGGTCAGTCTGCTTTGTGATGCCGTACTGTTTGCCGTTGCAGTCATAGGAGCAATGTAAAACCTCGTAATTTCTCCCTGATATAGATAATCACCATTTCTAGTAACCAGGCTTAATCGAGATTGGTCTTGGATTAAATCTTGTAAATCAAGCGTAAAGGTCCTTTCAATACCCGGTTCCACAAGGGTAGCTTGATAGCCAAAATAATCAACCTGAAAAGTTTTTACATCTGCTGGAAGTGTGACACCGCTTAAGCTGTAAAAGCCGCAGGAGGTCAAGCTTAAAAAAGCAAGACCGACTAGTAAGAAGCGCAAGTTTCTAAAGATCATATTGTTTGATTTTACGGTAAAGCGTGCGTTCTGAGATTCCAAGATCATCTGCAGCGGCTTTTCTTTTTCCTTTATGTCTTTCTAAAGACTTTTTTATCAATTCTATTTCCTTGTCTGCCAAAGAAAGTGATTCCTCTTCCACTATTTCTTGTGCAAAATCGTAACGATCGCTAGCTGCTGCTGTTGCTGCAGGTTCTACATAGTGATTGGTTTCTGTGCTAGGGGTATTTGATGGGGTAACTGGTTCTTCCTGGTTGAAGTCGTAAGCATTATCGATCACATCTTCATAATCTTGCTCGCTGCTTTCCTGACTGCCATAAATACGTTTGATCAACCCTGGGTTATCTTCTCTTACATCTTTGGAACTACCGCTTTCCATAAGCTCATTGGTCAGCTTTTTAAGGTCGTTGAGATCATTTTTCATATCAAACAACACTTTGTATAAGATCTCCCGCTCGTTAGCAAACTCGCTTTCGCTTCTTTTCTTTTCACCTATTACTGCTGGTAAATTTTTTCCTGCATCAGGCAAATAGTTTTGTAACATAGCTGCGGTGATGTTACGCTCCTTTTCTAAAACACTAATTTGCTCTGCAATATTGCGCAGTTGTCTTATGTTACCGCTCCATCTGTAATTAGTAAGCATGGAAATGGCATTCTCATCGAGTCGTAGTGTGGGCATCTTATACTTCATAGCAAAGTCACTCGCAAATTTTCTAAAAAGCAAGTGAATATCCCCTTTGCGTTCTCTTAATGGGGGCAAATCTATTTCTACCGTACTCAATCGATAATAAAGATCTTCTCTAAATTTCCCTTTCTCGATGGCTTCAAACAGTTTTACATTAGTAGCCGCTACGATACGTACATCTGTTTTTTGTGTTCCCGAAGACCCTACCTTAAGAAATTCTCCGTTTTCCAATACACGCAATAAACGCACTTGGGTGGGCAGCGGCAATTCTCCTACTTCATCTAGGAAAATAGTTCCTCCATCAGCCACTTCAAAATAACCAGATCTAGTGGAGGTAGCTCCCGTAAAAGCTCCTTTTTCATGGCCAAATAATTCAGAATCTATGGTTCCCTCGGGAATTGCACCACAGTTGACTGCGATATACTTAGCGTGTTTTCTAAAGGATTGCGAGTGAATAATTTTAGGAATACTTTCCTTACCAACACCACTTTCTCCAGTAACAAGCACCGAGATATCTGTAGGAGCAACTTGCAAGGCTTTTTCAATAGACCTATTAAAACTAGGGTCGTTACCTATAAGTTCAAAACGCTGTTTAACCGATTGTACACTTTCCATATTACACGGTATCGTAAGTTAATGGTCCTTCCAGGTCGCTATAACCTATGGCTTTCCCTATTAAAGTTGCGCTTGTACAATCCGTAATTTCTACCATCACAGATTCACCTACTTTATAATTTTCCTTGTCAAAAATGGCAACGTAATTCTGGGTGTTTCTTCCAGCCCAGTGTTGATCAGATTTCTTAGATTCTTTTTCTATAAGACACTCTACCGTTTTACCTACAAAGTATTGGGCTCTTTCATGACCTGTTCTTCTTTGAACAGCGATGATTTCACTAAGTCTGCGGCTTTTAGTTTCTTCTGGCACATCATCTTCCAGTTTGCGAGCTGCCATAGTTCCTGGCCGCTCTGAATAAGCAAACATAAAACCGTAATCGTATTTTACATACTCCATAAGACTCAAAGTGTCTTGATGTTCTTCTTCTGTTTCTGTTGGGAAACCAGTAATCATGTCCTGAGAAACCGCACATTCTGGTATGATAGCATGAACGCGATCGATGAGTCTCATGTATTCTTCACGCGTGTGCAAGCGGTTCATTTCTTTTAAAATACGATCACTTCCAGATTGAACAGGTAAGTGAATGTAGTTGCAAATATTTCTGTGCGCTGCGATTGCATGGAGTACATCATCGCTAATATCTTGCGGATTGCTCGTAGAGAACCGCACTCTTAAATGTGGGTGTGCGTTAGCTACTTTATGTAATAATTGAGCAAAATCAACCGCCGTAGCTTTAGCCATTTTACTCGCTTTCTTAAAATCTTTTTTGAGTCCGCCGCCATACCAGAGGAAAGAATCTACATTCTGTCCCAATAAAGTAATCTCTCTAAAACCCTTGTTCCATAGGTCATTGACTTCTTCCATAATAGAGTGTGGATCACGGCTGCGTTCCCGACCACGAGTAAAGGGAACAACGCAAAACGTACACATATTATCACAGCCTCTTGTAATGGATACAAAAGCGGTTACTCCATTAGAGTTTAATCGCACTGGCGCAATGTCTCCGTAGGTTTCATCTTTAGAAAGAAGTACGTTAACGGCCTCCCGGCCTTCATCGATCTCAGCTACTAGATTAGGTAGGTCTTTATAGGCATCTGGTCCTACGACCATATCAACAATCTTTTCTTCTTCTAGAAATTTAGATTTCAAACGTTCCGCCATACAACCAAGAACACCTACTTTCATATTAGGGTTTTTCTTATTCTTTACACGGTTGTATTTCTCTAGTCTTTTACGCACAGTTTGTTCGGCCTTGTCACGTATGGAACAAGTGTTTACCAGTACAAGGTCTGCTTCTTCCATATTGTTAGTGGTGTTGAATCCTTCTTTTGCAAGAATAGAGGCAACGATCTCACTGTCAGAAAAGTTCATCTGACAGCCGAAACTTTCTATATAGAGTTTGCGGGTGTTTTTTGCATTATGCTCCAACAAGACAGCAGTTCCTTGTTTTTCTTCTTCAATAATCTTTTCCATCAAGCGTCATCTTAAATATAACCCTGCAAATATATGTATTTTGAATGTTTTATGACACAATGTCAGCATGATCTTAACAGCTATTTTTTGATTCGTTCTTGTGCTATGGATTTTAGATAGGTTTTAAGTTATATATAAAGGACAGTTTTTGTGGGTATCTCGCTTTCGCGAAAGCGAAATAACACCTATTCCCCACCTTAAAATAAAGATTTTTATATATGGAGTAGTATCAGAACCGGTTAGCTTAGGAATTTAATGCCAATTTGTTTTTTAAATGACGTATTAAAAATTTGAATTATTTTTTATCCAGTTTAGGAATAAAATCTAAGCATAGCATTAGTTACGGTTCTATTTTATGACGACTAATGGGTGAAAAAGAAACTAATTTTATGCGGCATTTGAAAGATACCTTGGTATAACAACCAAGACCTGAACGTTTTAAAATAAAACCTTTCTTTTTAACTACTTGTTTAACAGTAGTTTGCGGGGTTAAAAAAAATAACGCATACCTTTGCATTCCAAAATATAAAGCTTAATGGCAAAGAACCTTGTTATTGTAGAGTCGCCGGCAAAGGCAAAAACGATAGAAAAATTTCTAGGAAAGGATTTTAAAGTGGAGTCCAGTTTTGGACATATCGCTGATCTTCCGTCAAAGGAATTAGGTGTGGATGTGGATAAAAATTTTGCTCCTAAATACGTAGTGAGTAGCGATAAGAAGGATCTGGTAAAAAAGCTCAAAAAATTAGCTGCTGCTTCAGACATGGTTTGGCTGGCGAGTGATGAAGACCGAGAGGGTGAAGCTATTGCATGGCACTTGTCAGAGCAACTTGACCTTAAAAAAGAAAAGACCAAGAGAATTGTTTTTAACGCCATTACTAAAAGTGCTGTTCAAAAAGCCATTGATAATCCAAGGTCTATAGATTACGACTTGGTAAATGCGCAACAAGCACGTCGTATTCTAGACCGTATTGTAGGTTATGAAATATCGCCTATTTTATGGCGTAAGGTAAAAGGAGGGGCTAGTGCAGGCCGTGTGCAGTCAGTAGCTGTGCGATTAATCGTAGAGCGTGAAGAGGAAATATTAAACTTTAATTCTGAAAATTTCTTTAGAGTTGATGCAGATTTTAATACGGCAGATGGTTCCTTGCTAAAAGCAAAGTTGCCAAGTAATTTAAAATCACTTCAAGCAGCTCAAGATTTCCTTAATATCAATAAAGGAGCAAAATTTGATGTGGCTGACCTTGTTAAAAAGCCAGCAAAAAAGTCTCCAGCACCCCCGTTTACAACTTCTACCTTACAGCAAGAAGCTTCACGTAAATTGTTTTTTAATGTAAGTCGTACCATGCAATTGGCACAACGTCTTTACGAAGCAGGACTCATCACTTATATGAGAACAGACTCGGTGAACTTAAGTAATGAAGCAAAGGATGGAGCACAAGAAGAAATAAGCAAAACCTACGGAGAGCAATACCACAAGGAACGCAACTATAAAGGGAAGTCTAAAGGTGCTCAAGAAGCGCATGAAGCTATACGTCCAACTAATTTTGCTGTTTCCAGCTCTGGTGCCGATCGCGACCAGACACGTCTGTATGAATTGATCTGGAAAAGAGCGATTGCCAGTCAGATGAGTGATGCCAAATTAGAACGTACCAATGTCACCATTACAGCAGATACCCACGATAAGAAATTTACAGCTAGTGGAGAGATTGTAAAGTTTGAAGGATTCCTTAAGGTATATCTAGAAAGTACTGATGATGAAGACCTAGAGCAACAAGGTTTACTGCCAGATCTTAAAATAGGACAAAACTTGCTAAATAAAAGGATCACCGCGACAGAGCGTTTTTCAAGACCTCCGTATCGTTATACAGAGGCTTCTTTAGTAAAACAATTAGAAGAATTAGGAATAGGACGTCCATCAACTTACGCACCTACCATTACGACTATACAGAACAGGAAATATATTGAAAAAGGCCAGTCTGAAGGTCTAGAACGGGACTATGTGCAACTTACTTTAAGTGAAGATAAAGTGGCAGAGAAAAAGCTTACCGAGAAAACAGGTTCTGATAAAAATAAAATGATTCCTACTGACGTAGGTCGGGTGGTCAACAACTTTTTAGTAGAACACTTTGGTAGTATTTTAGATTATAATTTCACTGCAAACGTGGAAGAGTCTTTTGATAATATTGCTGAGGGTAAAGAAGTATGGACTGATATGATGAGTCTTTTCTATAAGACTTTCCATCCTACGGTACAAGATGTTGCAGAAAATGCAGAGCGAGAAGTAGGAGAACGTATTTTAGGGACTCATCCAGAAAGTGGTAAGCCTATCAGTGTGCGTTTGGGGAGATTTGGTGCTATGGCACAAATCGGTAGTGCAGAAGATGAGGAGAAGCCTGAATTTGCAAGTTTACTGCCTACTCAAAACTTGAATACCATTACGCTAGAGGAAGTCATGGAGTTGTTCAAGTTGCCGAGAACAGTAGGAGAGTATAACGGTCATCCTGTGGAGGTCAATCAAGGGCGTTTCGGTCCTTATGTAAAGTTCAACGAAAAGACTTTTGTAAGTCTAGAAAAGGACGACGATCCCATGACGCTTACTTTTGAGCGTGCTGCAGAGTTGATCCAGATGAAAGAAATTGCAGATGCTCCTGTTTATGTGTATGATGAGCAACCCGTTACCAAAGGCGCAGGTAGATTTGGTCCCTATATCAAATGGGCAGGAATGTTTATTTCAGTGAATAAGAAATACGACTTTGATAACCTTTCTAATGATGATATTGAAACCTTAATCAAGGACAAAATTCAGAAAGAGAAAGATAAATTAATTGTAGACTGGGAAGAAGAAGGTATACGTATTGAGAAAGCCCGTTGGGGAAGACACAATATTATTAAAGGGAAAATCAAGGTAGAGATTGCCAAAGAGATCGACCCTTTAAAGGTTACCTTAGAAAGAGCTCAAGAGCTTATAGCAAAAAAAACTCCCAAGAAAAAGGCCGCTGCTAAAAAGAAAGCGCCTGCTAAGAAAAAAGCGCCTGCTAAAAAGAAAACGACAAAAAAATAAATTGCAATGGCTTTAGAATTTCTAAAACCTCTGAATGATGCGGTGGTTGCTCATGCTAAGTTACAACCTAAGCAAACTATAGCAAAAACGATTCGTTTACATACTGCGACCGATGGCTTGCCTGACCTTAGTGGTGTAAAGCTGGTTGTTATAGGTGTTTTAGAAAACCGCAGAGATGCAAACGCCTTGTTCCAAGTAGATAGCTTAGATCAGGTGCGAGAGAAGCTCTACGAGCTGTATCCAGGGAACTGGACCAGTAACTTGGCAGATCTAGGAGATGTGCATGCGGGGGATACCGTAGAGGACACGTATTACGTCGTCAACCAGCTGACAGCTTATTTTTTAAGAGAATCTATTATTCCTATATTTTTAGGAGGTAGCCAAGATTTGATGTATCCTATTTACAGAGCCTTTGATGAGTTTCAACACATGATAAATGTGGTAAATGTGGACTGTAGATTTGATTTAGGAGATATTGATTTGCCTATAACCTCCCGCAGTTACATAGGTAAGATGATCACAGTAGAGCCGTATAATTTATTTAATTATAGTAATCTCGGTTTTCAGACTTATTTTAATTCGCAAGAAGAAATTGACCTGTTGGACAGAATGTATTTTGATGCCGTTCGATTGGGTCATCTAGATAATGATATTACACTGGCAGAGTCTGTTCTACGTGATGCAGATGTGGTAGGGGTAGATATGAGCGTCGTACGGGCGAGTGATGTAGCTTTCGCAAAAGCGAACCCCAATGGGCTTGATGGGAAGCAAATTTGCAGTTTGTCTAGGTATTCAGGTATTAGTGATCGATTAAAGGCGTATGGAATCTTTGAAATAAACAGCGAGAGAAATACGGGTTCACAGTTGGTAGCAGAAATGATCTGGTATTTTATGGAAGGTTACAATTATCGGAGTTTTGAGTATCCTGTCGATGTTTCTAAAAACTGTTTGACCTACAAAGTGCCTGTAGAAAATGAAATCCTTACTTTTTACAAGTCTACTGACACAGGGCGCTGGTGGATAGAATTGCCTTTTATTTCTTTAGTTAATAATAAACTAAAGCAACATACGTTATTACCTTGCGACCGTCGTGATTATGAAATGGCATGTGATCAAGTCTTGCCAGATAGGTGGTTGAAAGCCAGACGTAAAAACGAAATATAAAAGTTAAAGCTTGTTTTATTTCAATTTAATGAGAAAAAAAAGTTGCGGAATCGAAATCTTTTAAATAGGTTTACGCCCTTAATTCATAAAGAAAACATAAATACCCTTATGAAAAAGTTATTTATCCTTTTAGCAGTAGTTGCCTTTCTTGCAAGTTGTGGTAAAGGAGACCGAGGAATGGTAGTAGGAACCAAAGGAAAGAAGTGGCATCCTGAAAAGCCCTATGGTATGACCTTAGTGCCTGGTGGTGCATTTATTATGGGTAAAAGTGATGATGACATCGCTGCTACACGTAATGCTCCAACAAAAACCGTTACAGTTCCATCCTATTATATGGATGAAACTGAAATTACAAATGCAGAATATCGACAGTTCGTTTATTGGACAAGAGATTCTTTATTCAGAACGGAATTAGCTATTATGGCCGAAAACCAAAGTGCTCTTCCGGGAGACAATGGTATCGGTGAATTTGCTTTTCTTGATGCAGACGGTGCAAATGGAGATGTTTTAACCCCATGGCAGGAATATGTTCAAAACACTTACGGAGGATTAGATCGTAAGTTGAACAACGATGTAGATTTAATCTGGGATACAGAAGAAATTCCAGACGAGTTTTATGCTGAGGTATACGATCTGATGTACATTCCTTTTGATCAAGCTTATAACGGAGAGCGCACTATTGATACTGAAAAGATCATCTTTACTTATACAGATTTAGATGTGAATGCTGCCGCTAGAAATCGTGATGAAAACAAAACTAGAAAGGACTTCATTTCTCAAACACCTGTAAAGATATATCCAGATACTACAGTATGGATTCGTGATTTTAACTACAGTTATAACGAGCCTATGCATAATGATTATTTTTATCATGAAGCATATAGTGATTATCCAGTAGTAGGTGTAAACTGGAATCAAGCTAGGGCTTTTTGTCAATGGAGAACCTTGTATCACAATGCATATCGCAAGAAAAAAAATGTAGAACGAGTTAATGAGTACCGTCTTCCTACTGAGGCAGAATGGGAATATGCAGCTCGTGGTGGATTAGAAGGAGCGACTTACCCTTGGGGTGGTCCATATGCAAAGAACGACAGAGGTTGTTTCCTTGCCAACTTTAAACCACTAAGAGGAGATTATGCAGCAGATCAAGCTTTATATACTGTTGAGGCTCAATCTTACGAGCCTAATGAATACAATTTATACAACATGGCAGGGAATGTGTCTGAATGGGTGAACTCTTCTTATGAAGCGGGAGCATATGACCAGATGTCTTCTATGAGTCCTATTGTAAACGATAAAAACAATAAACGCAAAGGAGTACGCGGTGGATCATGGAAAGATGTTTCTTACTTCCTTCAAGTAGGTACACGTGATTACGAATACCAAGATAGTGCAAGAAGCTATATAGGTTTCCGTACGGTACAGTCCTATATGGGTACAGATCTAACGCTCAATGCAGGTACAAACTAATTTTCCCAATAATAAAAAGTAACTTAACAAAACTAAAAACTTAACAACATGGCACAGTCTAAAGCAACAAAGAAATTATTTAACATGGCTTACGGTATAGGAGCCTCTATCGTAATTATCGGAGCACTTTTTAAGATTCTTCACTGGGAACTTGATTTAGTATTCTATAAATTAACTGGTGGTGATCTATTAGCCATAGGTCTGATTACAGAAGCATTGATTTTCTTTGTATCGGCTTTTGAGCCTGTAGAAGATGATTTAGATTGGTCATTAGTTTATCCAGAATTAGCTGGTGGACAAATGGTGGGTGGAAAATCAAAAAAAGATGCACCCGAAGATGCTCAAGGATTGTTATCTAAGAAATTAGATGAGATGCTTAAAGAAGCAAAACTTGATGGTGAATTAATGACTAGTTTGGGAGACAGCATGCGTTCTTTTGAAGGCGCTGCTAAAGGAATTGCTCCTACTGCTGAAGCCATGTCTTCTACTAAAAAATATTCTGAAGAAATGGCTCTTGCCGCTGCTCAAATGGAATCTTTAAACAGCCTTTATAAGATTCAAGTTGAGAGTTCTTCACGTCAAAACCAAGCTAATGAAGCGATTACTGAAAACGCTACAAAACTTCAAGAACAAATGGCCGGTCTTACGAATAACTTGTCTTCTCTTAATGGTGTGTATGGTAACATGCTAGGAGCTATGAAAGGATAATTAGTTTCATACTTTATATAATTTAACAAAACTAATTAGAATATTATGGCAGGAGGAAAACAGTCCCCAAGACAGAAGATGATTAACCTAATGTATTTGGTTTTCATCGCTATGCTCGCATTAAATATGAGTAAGGAAGTGTTACAAGCTTTTGGTCTTATAGAAGAAAACTTAAGTACGAGTAATACAGCTTTAGCAGAGGTTAACTCTGCTGCACTAGCAGATTTAAATCAAAAGGCACTCACTAACGCTACTCAATACGAAGCTGCTGCGGCAACTGCACAGCAGGTCTCTAAATTGAGTAATGAGTATAACGATTACTTAGAGAGTGTCAAGATAAAGCTTACCTCAACTATAGAGGAAGGTTCTGAAAAAGATTATCAAGTACAAGATAAAACGGACATACTGGATAATGCTTTTTTTGTAGGTGATAAACTTAAGCCAGAGGGTAAAGAGTTTAAGTCTAAAATGGATCAGTTTAAAAACGATATGATTGCTTCACTTGGTGATGGATATACAGCAGTGAAATCTGATTTAACAACAAAGTTTGATACATCTGACGAAACAGACCTTGAAGGTTTGAAGCGTGAGTATTTAGAATACAACTACAAAGGCTATCCCTTAATTGCATCAAAAACAAAACTTACTTTTCTTCAAAATGAAGTTCGTAATGTGGAGTCTGATGTAATGAGCCAATTGTTACAAGGTAAGTTGATCCAGATCGCTTCCATGAACAATTATAAATCGATCGTTAACCTAGACAAAACTGCATTTTTTAATGGTGAAGCTGTTACAGGTACGGTTGTTTTAGGTCGTTATGATGACACTACAGTACCTAGTAAGGTAGTGATCAACGGTCAAGAGGTAAAAAAGGAAGATATCAAAAACGGGCAGATCCCTTTGAATTTAGGTTCAGGTAGTGTTGGTGAGAAAAAAATCACTGGATACATGGAGTTTATTGAAAATGATGAGGTCATAAAAATTCCTATTGAATCTGAGTATGCTGTTATTCCAAAACCAAATTCTGCTACCATATCTGCAGATAAAATGAATGTTGTTTACAGAGGAGTTGAAAATCCTATGACGGTTGCATTTGCAGGTGTTCCAGATAATAAAGTTAGTGTTTCTGGTGCAGGTCTTTCTAAGGCAGGTACAGGTTATATGATGAAGCCAGGTGCTGGTAAAACAGTTACGATTACGGCTACGGGTACGTTACCTAATGGTGATAGAGTTTCTGATTCAAAGGAGTTCCGTATCAAAAATTTACCACGTCCTACTGGAATGGTAAGTAAGGCATACGAAAACATTGCTAAAACAAGAGCTAATTTAGAAATCTCTACAGTTTCTGCAGAGTTTTTAGATTTTGATTTTGATTTAACTCCAAGGGTTACAGGTTTCTTATTCAAGGTACCTGGGCAACCATCTGTACCGGTATCTGGAACTAAGCTAAGTTCAAGTGCAACTAATGTACTTAGAAAAGCTCGTAAAGGAGATCTAGTTCAGTTTGCACAAATTAAAGCTGTGTTACCTGGAGTAAATGTGCAAAGTGTCTCTGACGTAACAGTTGAGATTACAGATTAATTTAAAAAAGATTTACAAGATGAATAAGATCATAGTTTTATTAGCAGCAGTGATTCTTTCGGGAAGCGCTTATGCACAAAACAATATTCTTAATGCAAAGAGTCCAGAGGAGTTTGGTACCAAAACTGCATCTCAACTCGCAAATGATAATGACAAGCCACTACCTTATGGTTTTGTCGGTGATCGCGATATCTTATGGCAACGTACGGTGTGGGAAACTATTGATCTGGACGAACGAGTAAACTTCCCTCTTTATTATCCTGTGGATACTAATTATGTGGGTAAAGAACGTCGTTCACTTTATCATGTATTGACTAAAGCAGCGATGTCTGGTGATATCAAACTTTATGGAGATTCATATTTTAATGAACCTCGCGAATTTAGCGATATTCAAAGTTCCTTAAAAAGTCAGAAAATTACTAATGCAGGTATTAATATCTTAAATGACAATGGCGTTATTCCAGATGAAGGAGTTAGTCCTTTAGATATAGACACCACTTATAATATCCCTGGTTTTGATGAGTATATTGAAACTAAAACCATTGGTGCTGATGATGTCAAGGAATATAGAATTAGAGGCTTGTGGTATTTTGATACCCGTCAAAGTGATTTAAGATACCGATTATTGGGTATTTGTCCAGTAACTCCTGATGTTAACTTTCCTGATGACCCAAAAGGTGTCGAACTATTTTGGATCTATTATCCAGATGCTAGATTATTGTTACACAATGCAAAAGCATTTAATACATTAAATTCAGCTCGTCCTATTTCTTTTGATCATATTTTAAATTCTAGAAGATATAACGCACTTATCTACAGAATGGATAATGTACAAGGTGACAGAGATATTAAAAGATACGTTACTGATAATTCTATGATGCAATTGTTAGAGTCTGACAGACTTAAAGAAATCGTTCGTAATTTTGAATTAGACATGTGGAACTATTAAACAGTTCACATTTATATAATCAAAGCCTCGCATTATGTGAGGCTTTTTTTTATGGTATTTATTTATAAGTTGATTCTGTCTTTGTAGTTTTCCCACATCCCACATCCCACATCCCATGAATACAAAAGTTGATATCATTATCGTAGGATCAGGAATCGCTGGTTGTACCCTAGCTTGGCAGTGGTTGTTACAGGGTAAATCTGTCATGATGATTGCTGATGGTAAAAAGGGTTCCTCAGCAGTTGCTGCTGGCGTCTATAATCCGACTATTTTAAAGCGTTTTACGAGCGTTTGGAAAGCCGTTGACCAATTGGAGGTGTTAAATGATTTTTACCCTAGAATCGAAGCTTTATTAGATGCTGCTTTTCTGCATCCGACGGATATATTGAGAAGATTCCATGATGAACGCGAAATCAAAACATGGAAGAAGAAGGCGGTAAAAGAAGATTTAAATGGCTTTATGTCTGAGGATACCTTTGCTTATGAAAATCCAGCTATTCATGCTCCCTTTGATTATGGTAAAGTTTCAGGAACCGGATGGGTAGATACTTCAAGTTATATGGAGTTAACAATAGACTATTTGCAAAGTATTTCTTCTTACCGCTCTGAGGATTTTGATTTTATGGAGTTAAGACATTATGTAGATCATGTGGTTTATAAAGAGAGTATTGCTGACAGAATTATTTTTGCAGAGGGTTTTCAGATGCTGTCCAATCCGTTTTTCAACAACCTGCCATTAGAAGGCAACAAAGGTGAAGTGTTTACCATCAAGGTTCCAGATCTTCAATTGGATTATATTATCAAATCTTCTGTATTCTTAATGCCTTTTACAGATGATTTGTTCTGGGTAGGAGCGACCTACAATAGAGATGACGTTACAGATGCACCTACCTTAGAGGCAAAGGAGTTTTTAACCTCTAGACTGGAACGTTTTCTAAAGTTGCCTTATGAAATTGTGGAGCATAAATACGGTATCCGTCCAACTACAAAAGACAGAAGGCCCTTTGTAGGAGCACATAAGGAGTTTAAAAACTATATGGTTTTTAATGGAATGGGAAGTAGAGCGGTCCTAATGGCGCCATGGGCGGCACAACAATTGTTTGATTCTATATACAAGGATCATCCACTGGATTCAGAAATTGATATTCAGAGATTCAATGAGCTCTGATGAGCGTTGATCAATTCACGATATTTTTTTAAAGAAAATGCTGTTGTATTCAGGTGTAAGGCATTTTTTTATTTTTGCCTATTGCCTATTGCCTATTGCCTATTGCCTATTGCGCTTTCTCCTTATTGTAATCCATAAAAATATTGATCCAGATATTGCGTGATAATCGTATCACAACAGGAAGACTAAAAATGGACATGAACGCTATTATAAGGAAGATGTTCCATCGTGATAATTCAAAAACAAAATAGCCCAGTAGAAAAGCAGCCATAGCAATCCCAACACCTACGCCATAACTCACGTACATGGAGCCATAAAAAAAACTAGGTTCAATCTTGTATTTGGTATCGCAATGACTACATCGCTCTCTCATTTCTTGCGTTTTGCTAGGGTTATAGAGATTGCGACTGGTGTACATGGATTCATTTTGGCACACAGGGCAGGCCCCTGTAAAAATGCTGTATAATTTTGTTCCTTTTAGCATCAGAAAGCTTTAGTGTTAACGTGCAGTTGCGCATCTTTGCAAAGATACAAAACGACTATGCTCAACGTTCACGATTTACATGTAAGTTTCGGTGGAGAACCGTTATTTGAAGAAATTACTTTTAGGCTTAATGGGGGAAACCGCGTGGGTCTGATCGGTAAAAATGGTGCTGGAAAATCCACTCTTTTAAAGGTGATCTCTGGAGACATTCCTTATGATCAAGGCAATATTGCTATTGAGAAAGAAGTCAGTATTGGTTTTTTAAGACAAGATATTGATTTTGAAAAAGGTCGTACGGTTTTAGAGGAGGCGTATACCGCTTTCGCGAAAGCGAGACAAATAGAAGCTCAGATTGAAATCATCAATGAACAACTCACGACAAGAACTGATTACGAATCAGATTCTTATTCCAAGCTCATTGAAGATATAGGGGACCTCAATCATGAATATGAAATTATAGGTGGGTACCAGTATAAAGGTGAAACGGAGAAAATTTTAAAAGGTCTGGCCTTTAAGCCGGACCAATTTGATAAACTCACAGACGAGCTTTCGGGTGGGTGGCGCATGCGTATAGAACTCGCTAAGCTGCTCTTAGAAAAGCACGATATTCTTTTGCTCGATGAGCCTACTAACCACTTGGATATAGATTCTATACTGTGGTTGGAATCCTTTTTACAAACCTATGCGGGAGCGGTAGTTATTGTAAGTCACGATAAAATGTTTTTGGATAACGTCACTAATCGCACGATTGAGATCAGTCTAGGTCGCATTTACGATTACCCTAAGCCGTACACCAAATTTCTAGCCTTGCGCGCAGAATTACGCGAGCAACAAGAAGCTACTTTTAAGAATCAGAAGAAGGAGATCGAACGTACCGAGAAGCTCATACAGAAATTTAAGGCCAAAGCCAGTAAGGCCACCATGGCACAATCGCTAGTAAAGAAGCTGGACCGTATGGATGTGGTGGAGATCGAGCAAACCGATAATGCTGCAATGAATATCAATTTTGCACAATCCATCCAGCCAGGAAAGATTGTATTAGAAATCGATCAAGTGAGCAAGTCGTTTGGAAGTAAAAGCGTGCTTGATAAAGTAGACCTTTCTCTAGAGCGCGGTAAACGTGTTGCTTTTGTAGGTCAAAATGGTATGGGAAAATCTACCCTTGCCAAAATTATTGTAGGTGACGTAAAAGCTCAAGGAAACGTCAACTTGGGACATAACGTACAATTGGGATATTTTGCGCAAAATCAAGCAGAGTATATGGACGGGGAGAAAACTGTTCTAGATACGATGATGGATGCTGCGACAGACAGCAATAGAGTAAGAGTACGCGACATGCTGGGTTCTTTCCTTTTTAGAGGAGACGAAGCAGAGAAAAAAGTCAAGGTGCTAAGTGGGGGAGAGCGCAACCGACTCGCACTTTGTAAGTTATTGCTACAGCCATTCAACGTCTTGATTATGGATGAGCCTACCAATCACTTGGATATTCAATCGAAGAATGTGCTCAAGGCAGCATTGATAAAATTTAAAGGTACATTGATCGTCGTTTCTCACGATAGAGAGTTCTTACAAGGTCTAACGGAGCTGGTTTATGAGTTCCGCGATCATAAATTAAATCTCTATCTGGGTGATATTGATTACTATCTAGGCCAGAGAAAGGCAGAAGATATGAGAGCGATAGAAAAAGTCGAAGTGGTTAAGGAAGTGAAGCTTTCGCGAAAGCAAGACACTGATAAAAACCAACTCTCTTACGAAGATCAGAAAAAGCAAAAGTCTCTCAACAACAGACTCTCTAAAGCAGAATCACAGATCAACGACCTAGAGAAAAACATCGCAAAAATCGATGCAGAGCTCGCAGGAAATTACGATGAACTATCTCAAAAAAAGGGGTTCTTTGATGGTTATCAGGCTAAGAAGCGAGAACTGGATAAGTGGATGCAACAGTGGGAAAATGTTTCTGAAGAACTTGAGAAATTCAGTAATTAGCTTTAAGGATTATTTATGATGATTAAAAAGGATAATAATTAGCTTTAGATTGTTAAATCATTACACTAATTCAATGCCAACAGCATTAATATCTTGAACGCAATGCAGTCACTGCGCAATACAAAACGCGACCTGAACCTATTGCTCAATAGGGAGCTTCAGGCCAATTTTGTTGTAATACCACGGTGGTATTACAAAACATGTTAGTAATTGATACTTGTCTAAAAAAAGTGCTTGATAATAACCTGCCTTTATTAGAGTTAGCATCCAATTTGCAAATAATTAATAACGAAATTAAAACATCCAAGGGGCTTTTATTGCTTAGAATAGGTTTAACGGGTTTTTATGTGTGGAATCAATCGACTTATCTGCTAACAGTGTTTTTTCCATCGACCATAAGAATAGTTTCTAAATATACCGGCAGGCGCAAATGAATCTTCTCGATGCAGCAACCATAAATAACCTAGCAAAATCCGATGTTAAACTAGCTGAATGCCAACTGTTGCAGCTAACGGGGCAAATATTTAATACTCCTTTATGATAGAACATTTTTTTATGTGCCCTCATTGCTGGCAAGAAATCTCTATGTTATTAGACCCTGCATATTCACAGACTTATGTAGAGGATTGCGAGGTGTGTTGCAATCCTATAGAGCTAAAAGTAACCTTTGATGAGGGGGAGTTAGCTGGTTTTGAGGCCATAGAACTGGGGCAGTAAATTATTTATCGAATTATCTTGTGTAAGGATGAAATTGTATGTATTTTTGCACTCCAATAAAACAAGAAGTCGTCAGAGTAATGATCTGAAGTTTTTTAAAACAAGTGACGGACAGTTTTTATATCGCGAGGTAGAGCAGTAGGTAGCTCGTCGGGCTCATAACCCGAAGGTCGCTGGTTCGAGTCCAGTCCTCGCTACTAAGGTAAAAAGCTCTTGAGAAATCAAGAGCTTTTTTTATGCGATGTATTTAGGGTACTAGGTTTAGTATAAAGCCGTATTTTTATATCTAGAATAAGCAAAAATGATTTCAAGAACAACTGTAGATGCCGTATTTGATGCCGCTCGTGTAGAAGAGGTGATCGGGGACTTTGTACAGTTAAAGAAATCAGGTTCTAACTACAAAGGATTAAGTCCTTTTACCGAAGAGCGTTCCGCTAGTTTTATGGTATCGCCAGTAAAACAAATCTGGAAGGATTTTAGTTCTGGAAAAGGAGGTAATGCAGTGACCTTTATCATGGAACACGAACATTTTACGTTTCCTGAAGCCATCAAGTGGCTGGCCAAAAAATACAATATAGAAGTAGAAGAGACCGAACAGTCAGATGAGCAAAAACAAGCTCTAGACGAAAAGGAATCCATGTATCTTGTTTCTAAATTTGCAGCGGAATGGTTTCAAAGCCAACTCAAAACAGAAGAAGGAAAAGCAATAGGATACAGCTATTTTAAAGAGAGGGGTTTTACTGATGAAACTATAGAGTACTTTCAGTTAGGTTATAATCCAGATCAATGGAGTGCTTTTACAGATGCCGCTATCAAAGCGGGTTATCAATTAGATTTTCTAGATAAAGTAGGTGTTTCTATTGTAAAGGAAGAAAAACAATTTGACCGATTTAAAGGCCGTGTAATGTTTCCTATACGCAGTCTTTCTGGAAGAGTTCTTGGTTTTGGAGGCCGAATTCTCAACAACGAAAAGAAAGCAGCTAAGTATTTGAACTCGCCGCAAAGTGAGATCTACGATAAATCTGCAGTACTTTATGGTATCTATGAGGCAAAGCAATCCATTGCCAAAGAAGATCTCTGTTACCTCGTAGAAGGTTATACAGATGTGATTCAATTGCACCAGGCTGGAGTGAAGAATGTAGTGTCTAGTTCTGGAACAGCGTTAACCAGTCAGCAAATACGTTTGATCCAACGTTTGACTAAAAACATTACGGTACTTTACGATGGAGATGCGGCAGGAATGCGAGCAGCTATAAGAGGAACAGATCTCATTCTGGAAGCAGGAATGAATGTGCGCGTTTGCACCTTTCCAGACGGAGAAGATCCAGATTCATTTGCAAAAGCCCATACAGAGTCTGAGATCATAGATTTTTTAACAAATAATGCTCAGGACTTTATTTCTTTTAAATCCAACCTCCTTAAAAAAGAAGCCGCAGGCGATCCTATCAAAAAAGCAGGAATGATAAGGGATATTGTAAATAGTATCGCAAAAATACCCGATGATATCTCCAGAGAAATCTACATAAGAGAAAGTGCTGCCATTCTTGATATAGGGGAGGATGTGTTGTTCTCGACCCTTGCGCAAGTTCGTAATGCCAGCTTTAATGAACAAAAGAAAAAAGACAGTAGGGCACAAGCACAGCAACCCTTAACTAAAGTAGAAGCTTCTGAAGCAACAGTCGAAGTAGATAGAAGAGCCCTTTTAGAACGCTCCATAATTGCCATTTTACTAATGTATGGAGGTAAAGATGAGTTGTTTGAAGATGAATACATTCAAGATGATAGTGGTGTCGAGGTGGAATATGAAACGGTAAAAACCAAACACCGTGTGTATGAAAAAATCTATATGGATTTACAGGCTGATGAAATCAAATTTGCCAATCCAGATTTTCAAGTGATATACACAAGGATCATTGATGTTTTACTACTGGAACAAGAAATTGATACGCAACTCATCTTGTCAGCTTTTGAAGGGGAGTACGCACATACTATTGCTGATATTGCTATGTCTGATGATAAATACCATTTACACGATTGGGAACGACATAAAATTTTCCCCATTCAAAAAGATCAAACCATCTCTGAATATACTAGTCAAGTTTTATATCACTTAAGGCAACTTTTGCTTTTTGATATCGTAGATAAAATTAATAAAGTTATTGCCAAAAACACGCCTGATGTGGATAATATCGCGGCTTTAGAACAAATCAATAATTACAACATTTTACGCAGGAAAATTGATGTGAAAAATAGAACGGTAATTCCTTCAAGTGGCTGGAGTAGGTTTAACTAGCAATTTGAAGCAAACGGGATTGATGTATCAAATCTGCGATATTATCAACTTTTAATTTTTTAAGCAACCTCGTTTTATAAGTGCTAACTGTTTTTTCATTGATAGAAAGTGCTTTAGCAATTTCTTTGTTGCGACGGCCTTTAGAAAGCAAGTTCAAGACTTCAATCTCGCGAGTAGATAATTTTTTGAATTTAAGAACGTCCTTATTGTTTTTATTATCTAATTGAGATTTGATGTTTTCAGAAAGATAGGTTTCACCTCTAGCGATGGCTAAAAGTGATTTTCTAGTTTCTTTTATAGATCGCGTTTTTGATATATAGCCGTTAGCCCCAGCTTTTACAGCGCTTACAGCGTATATTTCTTCTGGATGAGAACTTACTACAAGAATCTTTAAATCTGGGAAGTGGGATCTTATTCCCCTTAGAGTCCCTATGCCTTGAGTATTAGGTAAGTCCATCTCTAGAATTAAAACATCTGGATGGTGGTATGTGATGCTTCTGATGAGGTCATTACCGTCATCTACCTTTGCTTTAAAACTAAACTCCTTATGATCTTTCATTATACTCCTAAGTCCTCTTCTGAAAACGGGATGATGATCTGCTAATAAGATATTCATGACATATAATTAGAAAACAAAGATAGCTTTTTTGAGCTTATTTCTATAGACCTATACGTGCGTATAGTCTTACAATACAGATAATTATACTTCCTATTTACAGCAAATCCTTAGGAATTACGCACACTGGGATGGGGTTCATCTTGTGTTGATTTCTTTTATTATATGACGAATATATGAGGAAGACTTCTTGCTCTCTATCGCTTAAAGTCTCCACATTAATGTTTTTATTTGCTTGATTCATAGCTTGTTCTAATTCATCATAACTAGCACCTATTTGGTCTTCATCTGTTCGTTCAGCTCCATAAAGCCCATCACTTGGTGCCGCTTTGAGAATGCTTTCAGGCACCTTTAAGTGTTTTCCTACAGCATAAACTTCGCTTTTTAATAAATCTGCGATAGGGCTGATATCCACGCCACCATCGCCGTATTTGGTATAAAAACCAACACCAAAATCTTCTACTTTATTACCCGTTCCAGCAACAAGCAATCCATGAACGCCGCCGTGATAATAAAGGGTAGTCATTCTTAATCTTGCTCTGGTATTGCCTAAAGTGAGCTCTACTTGAGGATTGCTTGTAACACTAGGCATTTGATCTTTAAAAATTTGGAACACTGGTGTGAGATCACTTCTTACATCGTCTACATTGTCAAATCGATGTTTCAACTGTATGATATGTTCTTGAGCTCTAGTAACATGATCGTGATGCTGGTGAATAGGCATTTCTACGCACAATACCTCTAGGCCAGTCATAGCGCAAAGAGTAGAGGTGACGGCACTGTCAATGCCTCCACTCACACCTACCACATAACCTTTTACTCCAGCTTTGACGGCATAATCTTTCAGCCATTTTACTATGTGATCTGTTACTCTTTCAACTTTCATAATCGTATTTTTGCAAGCATAAAAATAAATAAAAATATAGCGAGTTATAAGAGTATGAAGATGAATTTAATTAAGTTTTTTATTATTCTCGCTTTCGCGAAAGCGATTACCTCATGTACTCCTACTCATAAAGTCGAAGAGGAGATCGCTAACATACAAGTGGATGTTGATTTGATCACTTTTCATAAAGAATTTGCCAGTGCAAATGCAGCAGATCTTCCTAATTTAAAAGAAAAATTCCCTCTCTTTTTTCCGCCTAGAGTTCCAGACAGCATGTGGATTTCTAAATTAATGGGGAAAGATACCATTCATAACGCATTAGAAAATGCAGTAAGGGATGCCGATTTTAATTATCAGGAAATGGAGCGCCAAATGAAGGATGTCATGCGTCATGTCATTTATTATTTTCCAGAATTTGAAGCGACGCCTATGGTAACGGTTCTCTCTGATGTAAATTACCGTCAGAAAGTGATTCCTACAGCTAGTCAATTGATCATTTCTATAGACACCTATTTAGGTAAGGATCACGAATTGTACGGAGGAATCAATAAATACCAGCGAGAGAATTTAAATCGAGAACAACTTCCAGCAGATGTGGCTCTGGCTTATGCGAGACTTTTTGTAAACCCCTCTATGGAGCGTGCCTTATTAGATAATATGATCTACCATGGAAAGCTTCATTATGTTCAAGAGCTTTTTGCCCCTAAAGCTACAGGCGATCAGTTGTTGAACTATTCGCCAGAGAAATACGTGTTTACCGTAGAAAATGAGTCTCAAATGTGGCGCTATTTTATAGATAATGAGATGCTGTATGATACCGACTCTAAGTTGCTTTCCAGATTCATACTCCCAGCGCCTTTTTCAAAGTTTTACCTAGAAGTAGATCAACAAACTCCTGGTGGAGTAGGTCGTTATATAGGATACCGAATGGTCAAGTCATTCATGGAAAATAATCAAGTGGATCTAGAAACCATGATCGACTTAAACGCAGAAGAAATTTTTAAACGTTCTAAATACAAACCTTTACAGTAATGTCAGATAAAAAAAATAGATCTACCATAAAAATTGGAATTGAACTGGATGAAAATCGAGTTCCAGAAAACATCAGATGGAGTGCTCCAGATGGTGGCGTAGACGCTGCAGAAGCAAAAGCCATGATGGTCTCTATGTGGGATAGTAAGGATAAGGAATCTTTCCGTATTGACTTATGGACCAAGGATATGCCAGTTGATGAAATGCGCGTTTTCTTTCACCAGACACTAGTTTCTATGGCAGATACCTATCATCGTGCCACTAATGATGATAAGATGAGAGATACCATGATTGATTTTTGTGATTATTTTGCAGAGAAATTAAATCTTAAGGAAGAGGAATAGGTTGTTAGTAAGCGATAGGCAGGTTGATTTGTTGGTAGCCTAATGTGATAGTTCTTTTTATAGGTGGAGACTTCTTATGGAGATTATTAATCTGCTTGGATTTATGCCTTATTGAATATTGAATTAGAGTAAATAAACATGTCTTATGGAAGAACCCCTTTTTGATCACAACTTACTCATAGAGATGGCTTGGTATAAAATGCCTTTTGGCGCTCATAAAGGTAAGTTCTTAAGTGAAGTGCCAGAGTCCTATTACATTTGGTTCAGAAGGCAAGGTTTTCCTACCGGTAAATTAGGAAACTATATGCAGACCGTTTTTGATATGAAAGTAAACGGTATAGAAGGGATGTTAAGAGAAATACGCAGGAATACGGTGAATGATAGGCCGGTTTTTTAAATTCACTATTCACTATTCACTATTCACTATTCACTATTCACTATTCACTATTCGTCTTCAATCTCAACAGGAGTTTCTTTCCCCGGCCCTAAAAGGAGGAAACCATAGAATGGAGTTTTTATTTAAGCCTCTTTAGAGAAACCTAGCCTTTAGGCTTAGGGAGAAGGTTTTGATTCTTATTTGAGCGTCTCATTAATCCCGTGGATATAATTCAGCAATTCTTCTTTACCTTGATTGTTTGAAGCACTGGTGATAAAATAAGGAGGCATTTCTTCCCATATGCCTTCCAGTAAAAACTTTTTATAAGCCTCCACATTGCGCTCTAATGCTTTGGGTTTTAATTTATCTGCTTTAGTAAAAACAATGCTAAAAGGTATTTCACTTTCTCCTAGCCATTCCATAAATTCTACATCTATAGGTTGTGGATCATGTCTTATGTCTACTAGCACAAATCCGCATACCAACTGCTCGCGTTTTTCAAAATACTTCGTGATAAATTTTTGAAATTTGGCTTTGCTAGATTTGGAAACTCGGGCATAACCATAACCAGGTAAATCGACCAGATGCCATGTTTTGTTGATCAAGAAGTGATTGATCAGTTGCGTTTTTCCGGGTCTTCCAGATGTTTTGGCAAGACTTTTTTGATTCACTAACATATTGATCAATGAAGACTTCCCTACGTTAGACCTTCCTATAAATGCATATTCTGGAATACCAGAATTAGGACACTTGGATACGTCTTGATTGGATATAATAAATTCTGCGCTCGTAATATTCATATAACAAAGATACTATTTAGAGGATAACAAGTAGGTCTATTTCTTTAAGAGGAAATAAGTAAAATAAGGGCAATATTTAAATTAAAGTCCTCTTTTTTCCAACCAGCTGTTTAAAATCTCGTTGAATTCATCTGGGTGTTCCATCATGGCGGCGTGTCCACATTTGTCCACCCAATAAAGATCACTATTAGGTAGTTTTTCATGAAATTCTACAGCGACATTAGGTGGTGTAACTCCGTCTTGTTTTCCCCAGATAATGCAAATGGGCGTTGTCATATTAGGAAGATCCTTTGACATATTGTGGCGTATAGCACTCTTTGCAATGGCGAGTGTTTTGAGCAATTTATTACGGTCATTAACCGTTGCAAAAACCTCATCCACAATTTCTTTTGTAGCGACAGCGGGATCATAAAAAACATCCTGACTTTTTGCTTTGATGTATTCATAATCTCCCTTTTTGGGGTAGCTATCACCCATAGCACTTTCATAAAGTCCAGAACTGCCAGTGATGACCAGCGCTTTTATTTTTTCAGGAAACATCTTTGTAGTCACAAGACCTATATGTCCACCTAGAGAATTGCCTAATAAGATCACTTCATCCCATCCCATATGATTGATAAAAGCATTGATGTGTTTTGCAAAGGTCCCGACGCTAGTTTTAATCAAGGGAGTGGAGTACATGGGTAAAGTAGGCACGACGACTTGATATCCTTTAGGAGGGAAATAATCGATTACACCTTGGAAATTACTTAGGCCACCCATCAAACCATGCAATATGATGATAGGGGTACCCTTTCCAGTAGTATAATATTCAAATTTACCGTCTTTGATAAGATCGTGCGTCATATGGTGATTCTATGTGGCAAATATAATGGTTTTGGGTATAGGAAAAACAATGTTTTCTACTAGCTATTTGGAAAGTAAAAGTTTCTTTGAAAACAATTCTACTAATTTTTATTTCGCTTTCGCGAAAGCGGAACTACTACAATTCTATAAGATTTTATACGACATCTTAAATTGTTAATAACTAGGGTAGTTATTCAGAAACAGCTGCATTTATCAACAAAGTGGTAAATTGTGGTAAAAAGTGGTATTAATTTCCCTATTTTTGATTTAAATAGTGCAAAACAGCTATTTCCAATGATCAACTTTATAGGAACATACGAGTGTAAAACCGACGCCAAAGGGCGGTTCATGATGCCAGCCGCTTTAAAGAAGCAGTTGACACCTGTCATGCAAGAAGGTTTTGTAATCAAAAGGGCCGTTTTTCAGCCTTGCCTAGAGTTGTACCCATTAGTGGAGTGGAATAAGATGATGGAAAAATTGAACGGCTTAAACCGATTCAATAGAAAGCACAATGATTTCATACGTCGTTTTACCGCTGGAGTTAAAACTGTTGAGGTGGATGCAAATGGGCGATTGCTCATTCCCAGAGACCTCATAACCATTGCAGGAATCACAAAAGAAGTTACCGTTTCAAGTGCGGTAAATATATTAGAAATCTGGGATAAGGAAAGGTATGAAGCGGCTATTGATGACTCGCTAGATGACTTTGCTGATCTCGCTGAAGAAGTAATGGGAAATGACACAACCGATCTCTTATCATAATCCAGTTCTTTTAAAAGAATCTGTAGATGGATTGAATATCGATCCATCTGGCGTATACGTGGATGTAACTTTTGGCGGTGGAGGACACTCTCGAGAGATACTTGCTCGATTAGGCCCCGAAGGAAAGCTTTTTGCTTTTGATCAAGATATAGACGCCCTAAAGAATGCGATTGAAGATGATCGCTTTCTGTTGATTCCTCAGAATTTCGGTTATATGAAGCGCTTTTTAAGACTTTATGGTATTAAAGAAGTAGACGGGATTTTGGCAGATTTAGGTGTGAGTTCCCATCAGTTTGATGAAGCAGCACGAGGGTTTTCTACCCGCTTTGATGCGCGATTAGATATGCGTATGAATCAAGATCAAGATCTAGATGCTGTCATTGTATTGAATCAATACAGTGAAGAAGATCTTGTTAGAATTTTTAAGTCTTATGGGGAACTGCGTATAGCGCTTAAGCTAGCACAACGCATTGTAGCAGCAAGACAAGAGTCTGAAGTCACCACCGTTGCCGACCTTAAGGCGATTTGTGCTCCTTTAGTTCCAGAACGTATAGAACACAAGCTGCTGGCTCAAGTCTTTCAAGCCATACGCATTGAAGTGAATAAAGAGATGGAAGTGCTCTACGATTTTTTAAGACAGTCCGAAAATATTTTAAAAATAGGTGGAAGGCTGAGTGTGATTTCTTACCATTCTTTAGAAGACCGTCCAGTAAAAAGGTTTATGAGAAATGGTCTTTTTGAAGGAGAGCCAGAGAAAGATGTTTTCGGTAGGTCCAGTGTGCCTTTTAAGAAAATAGGTAAAATGATCATTCCTTCCAGAGAAGAGATTAAGGAAAATAACCGCGCGAGAAGTGCTAAGCTTCGTATTGCAGAGAAAATAGAAAGAGAATAAATGGCTGCCAAAATCTATGACATATTAAAAGGTAGTTTTTTAACTAATGATGATGCTTTTAAAAACTGGCGGTTTATTCTGTTTGCTGCTTTTCTAGCCATTGTCATGATTTACACAGGTCATAGTTACGAGAGAAAGGTGCACAAACTAGCTGCTCTTAATGAACAAGTTACTGAGCTGCATAGCGAGTATACCGATTTAGAAAGAAGGTTGATGTTCATGCAAATGGAATCTACCGTGGCTGTAAAAATTAAAAAGAAAGGAATTGCTCCGGCTCAAAATCCGCCGCAGAAGATTATAATCTTAAAGACCAAAGATGGCAACAACTAGTAAAAACATATTAAATAAAATGTACCTAGTAGGTGCCGTGTTTGTTATTGTTGCGCTATTGGTTGTTGTTCAAATTATCAATATTCAATTTGTTGATGGGGATGCTTACAGAGCAAAAGCTGAGCAGCGCATTTTCAGAAACGACACCATACCTTCTACAAGAGGGAATTTATACGATGCTAATGGTCAGTTGCTGGCGACTTCTATCAGTAAATACGATATTCGTTTTGATGCTTTGGCACCATCCACCCAAGATTTTAATGATAACATAGCAGCTCTGGCAGAGGCATTATCAATGAAATTTAATACGTCTAAAGATTATTACCTCCAAAAATTGAGAAAAGCACACAGCAACCGCAACCGCTATATGCTTATCGCAAAAAACCTCAATTATGGAGACTATAAAGAAATTAGAGAGTTCCCTTTATTTGAAAAGGGTCCTTACCGGGGCGGTCTTATTATAGAAAAAAGGATCGTTCGGGAACATCCGTTGGGGAAAATGGCTGAGCGTATTGTAGGCTATGATCGCAACGGCAGTGCACCTGTAGGTTTAGAAGGTGCTTTTGCTCCTTATTTAAGAGGTAGTGATGGCGTGCGTTTAGAACAAAAAATAGGTAAGAATCAATGGAAGCCTATCTCAAGCGAGAATGAAATTGATCCTAATGATGGTTATGATGTGTATACCACTATCGATGTCAACATGCAAGATGTTGCTCATCATGCTTTATTAGAACAGCTGGAGTATTTTGAAGCAGACCACGGTACTGCGGTGGTTATGGAAGTGGCTACCGGAGAGATCAAAGCGCTTTCTAATTTAGGTAGAGGAGAAAGTGGTAAATATTTTGAAAAGAGAAACTATGCGGTTTGGGAATCTCATGAACCAGGTTCTACCTTTAAATTGATGAGTGTAATTGCTGCATTAGAAGATAAAGTAGTCGATACCAGTACTGTTTTTGATACTCAAGGCGGGAAAATTTCCTATTACGGTCGTAATGTGCGAGATTCTAAATACGGTGGTTACGGAAAAATAAGTGTTGCAAAAGCCTTTGAGGTTTCTTCAAACACAGCATTGGTGCAAATGATTCAAAACAATTATAAATCACATCCAGATGATTATGTGAATCGATTGTACAGTATGAATCTAAATGAAAAATTAGACCTTCCTATTAAAGGGGAAGGCGTTCCTATGATTCCGCATCCAGACGATGCTAACTGGAGCGGTCTTTCTTTGCCGTGGATGGGATTCGGTTATGGGGTGCAATTAACGCCACTTCAAACATTGACCTTTTACAATGCTGTAGCTAATAATGGTGTAATGGTGAAGCCTCGACTTATTAGAGAAGTGAAGTCTAAGGAACGATTGATAGAACAATTTGACAGAGAGATTATCAATCCTGCCATCTGTTCTCAGAATACCATCGATAAGGTAAAAGTGATGATGGAGAATGTGGTAAAAAGAGGAACGGCAGATAATCTTTACAGTAAAAATTTCTCTATGGCAGGTAAAACAGGGACCTGTCAGGCAGAGTACTGGAAAAGTCCAGGAAATTATATAGCTTCTTTTGCTGGGTACTTTCCAGCAGATAAGCCCAAGTACAGTTGTATAGTAGTCATACACAAGCCAAATACTAAAAAAGGATACTACGGTAACATTGTAGCTGGACCAGTTTTTAAAACCATTGCTCAAAAAATCTACGCTAACAACCCATTATTAGATGAGGTAGAACTACAAAAATCCATACCTGCACGGATTGCAAAGTCACATGACAATTACCTAAAGACCATACATCAACAAGCGGAAACAAGTATTAGTAAAATGCCCGATTTAATAGGTATGGAGGCTATGGATGCCATTGCAATAGTCGAAAACCTAGGGGCTAAAGTAGTTCTTAGAGGTTCTGGGAGAGTAAGCTCTCAAAGTTTAAAAGCAGGGACAAAATTGTCTTCTACAGTTAAAGTAACACTCACATTATTATGATGATTCTTAAAGACATATTGTATAAGGTAAGTCTGGACGTAGTTATAGGCACTACAAACGTACAGATCAATGACATCCAATTTGATTCTAGAGCGATTCAAAAAGGAGGTGTTTTTGTTGCGCTGAAAGGTACAGTCGTTGATGGTCATGAGTACATTGAAAAAGCCGTTTCATTAGGAGCAAAAGCGATTATTCTGGAAGAGCTTCCTGATTACCAAGAGGAGCAAGTGACCTATATAAAAGTAAAAAATACTCATAATGCACTAGCACTAATAGCGGCCAACTTTCATCAAAATCCTTCAAGAGATTTAAAGTTAGTTGGCGTTACCGGCACGAATGGTAAAACCACTACTACGTCTTTATTATACCAACTATTTAAAAAATCAGGTTTTAAAACGGGGTTAATTTCTACCGTAGAGATTTTAATCGATGAGAAAGTTGTCTCTACGAAGCATACAACACCAGATCCACTAACCATCAATAGACATCTTGCAGACATGGTTGCTGTAGGAGTAGATTATTGTTTTATGGAGGTGAGTAGTCATGGAATAGCACAAGAACGTGTTGCTGGGCTAGAATTTGCTGGTGGAATTTTTACCAACCTTTCCCATGACCATCTCGATTACCACAACAGCTTTGCAGAATATAGAGATGTTAAGAAAAGATTCTTTGATGAGTTGCCTAAAAAGGCTTTTGCATTAACTAATCTGGACGATAAAAATGGAGCAGTGATGCTTCAAAATACCAAAGCTAGAAAATTAGGGTATGCCTTAAAAAGCTATACCGATTACAGGGCGCAGATTGTTGAAAATCAATTCGGTGGTTTGTTGTTGAAAATCAATGAGCATGAAGTATGGTCTAAGATGGTTGGACAGTTCAATGCCTACAATGTTTTAGCTATTTATGCTTGTGCGATAGAATTAGGATTGAAAGATATAGAAGTGCTTGAGGTGATTTCTCAGTTAGAGGGAGTCGCTGGAAGGTTTCAATATTTCACTACGGTAGAAAGTAGAATTACCGCTATAGTGGATTATGCGCATACTCCAGACGCACTTAAAAATGTGCTGGAAACGATCAATTCCATTCGTACTAAAAATGAAAAGGTGATTACAGTTATAGGTTGTGGCGGAGATCGCGATGTGACCAAAAGGCCTAAAATGGCTCATATAGCAGCAGCGCTGAGCGATCAAGTCATCTTCACTAGTGATAATCCGCGTACAGAAGATCCTCAGAAGATTCTTGATGATATGGAAGCCGGTGTACAACCACAAGACTTTAAAAAAACAATTACCATTTTAAATCGCAAGCAAGCTATAAAAGCCGCTGCAAAAATGGCAAACAAAAATGATATTATCCTTATTGCTGGTAAGGGTCATGAAACCTATCAAGAGATTCACGGTGTGCGGTCAGATTTTGATGATCGAGAATTAATCGCCGAGTTTCTTAACCAACTCAACAAATAAGATGCTATACTATTTATTCAAATATCTAGAAGAAGAATTTAATATGCCGGGCGCATCGCTTTTTGGGTTTATCACCTTTAGAGCGGCTATTGCATTTGTTCTTTCGCTAGCTTTTTCTACTATTTATGGTAAGCGCATCATTAACTTTTTACAAAAACAGCAGGTAGGGGAAACCGTACGCGACTTAGGTCTGGAAGGACAAGCGCAAAAAGCTGGCACGCCTACAATGGGCGGGATCATCATCATTTTGGCAACCTTGATTCCAGCATTTCTTTTATGTCAGATAGATAATATTTACGTAGTCATGTTGATCATCACCACGATCTGGATGGGATTGATAGGTTTTACGGACGATTATATCAAGATTTTCAAAAAAGATAAAGGTGGTTTAAAAGGTGTTTTCAAGGTGATAGGCCAGGTGGGGTTAGGCGCTATTATTGGTTCTATCATGTTTTTCCACGATGGGATAACGATTAAAGAAAAAATTGTACATACTACAAATAAACAAGAACTCGTATCTCAAAATATTCCAGTGGAATTTGGTGCTGCAGAAAAGTCTACTAAAACAACCATCCCTTTTGTAAAGGATAATGAGTTTGATTATGCAAGTTTGATTGATTGGATCGACCCTAGTCTTGCCAATTGGGCATGGTTGGTATTTATACCTATCGTAATTATCATCGTAACAGCTGTTTCAAACGGTGCAAACCTCACTGATGGAATTGATGGGCTCGCCGCAGGAACTAGTGTTATAGTAGTCATTACTCTAGCATTATTTGCATGGATTTCTGGGAATATTATTTTCTCCAATTATCTCAACGTGATGTACATACCTAACTCTGGGGAGATGGTGGTTTTTGTCACCGCATTTGCCGGGGCACTAGTTGGTTTTCTATGGTATAACACCTTTCCAGCCCAAGTTTTTATGGGGGATACAGGAAGTCTTACTATCGGAGGTATCATCGCCGTGCTGGCCATTGCGACTAGAAAGGAATTATTGATCCCTATTCTTTGCGGTATTTTCTTAATGGAAAACCTTTCTGTAGTGATGCAGGTAAGTTGGTTCAAATACACTAAAAATAAACATGGAGAAGGAAGAAGAATTTTTCTCATGTCTCCATTACACCATCATTATCAAAAACGAGGTATTCATGAAAGCAAGATCGTTGTACGGTTTTGGATCGTGGGAATATTGCTCGCCATTATCAGTATTGTAACCCTAAAAGTACGTTAATGAGTCTGTCGCATCCATATAATAGCAATCAACGTCTTGTCGTCCTCGGAGGAGGGATTAGTGGCATGGGCGCAGCTGTGTTAGGGGTTCAAGAAGGCTATGATGTTTTTTTAAGTGATGCAGGTGTTTTAGTTCCCGCTTTCGCGAAAGCCTTACAAGAACAAGCTATTTCCTATGAATCAGGAGGTCATACGATGGAGAAAATTCTCAATGCTTCCTTAGTAGTAAAAAGCCCAGGGATTCCAGATAACGCGCCATTGATTGTAGCGATTAAAGCCAAAGGGATTGAGGTGGTATCAGAAATTGAATTTGCCGCTCGTTTCACCGATGAATGCATTATCGCGATAACAGGCTCTAACGGAAAAACAACGGTAACTAGTTTAATGGATCACATCCTTAACGTGGCCCAACTCGATCACACCACCGGCGGAAACATTGGGGAGAGTTTTGCACAACAAGTGTCGGAAGGTAAATCGGCAAACAGATTGTTAGAAGTAAGCAGTTTTCAATTGGACGGCATCAATACGTTTAAACCGCATATAGCCATTATTTTAAATATCACTCCAGATCATTTGGATCGATACGATTACAAATTTGAGAATTACGTAGCCAGTAAAATGCGTATCGCGATGAATCAAGATGAGAACGATTACCTCATTTATAATGCAGACGATAAAGCCATTACCGACTCCATAAAACAATTAGATATAAAAGCACAGCTCATTCCTTTTTCTATGGAAAGGAAACTAGAAACAGGAGCTTATTTACATAACCATCAGATTCATATTAACACCCATAACTCATTATTTACTATGCCTATAGAGCAATTGTCAATTAAAGGAAAGCACAACACTGCAAACGCAATGGCTGCTTCTACCGCTTCAAAACTTCTACAAATAAGAAAGGAGACCATCAGACAAAGTCTTACTTCTTTTGAAGGAGTGGAACACCGTCTAGAAAATGTATTAAAAATTAATAAAGTTCAATACATCAACGATTCAAAAGCAACTAATGTAAACGCAACTTATTATGCGCTGGACAGCATGGAGCAACCTACCGTATGGATTGTCGGAGGTGTGGATAAAGGAAACGATTACTCTGATTTATACAGTCTGGTAAATCGAAAGGTTAAAGCTATAGTATGTCTCGGAGAGGATAATTCTAAGATCGTAGAGGCTTTTGGAAATTGTGTAGAGCAAATGGTAGAAACTAGTAACATGGAAGATGCCGTAAGAGTAGCGTATAAGCTCGCTCAAGCAGGTGATACGGTCTTGTTAAGTCCGGCATGTGCCAGTTTTGATCTTTTTAAGAACTATGAAGACCGTGGTCGCCAATTTAAAAACGCAGTAAGAGGATTGTAAATTGAAAATTAGAAGCTACATATCTGGAGATTCCTTTTTATGGGCGCTGGTAATTATTTTACTGGTGTTTTCCTTCCTTCCTGTGTACAGCGCAAGTGCAAATCTCGCCTATATAGGAACTGGAACTGGTAATACCACAAAGTATCTGGTAAAGCACTTTGGACATGTAGTTATAGGACTGGGAATTTTATATTCGGTACATAAGATCCCTTACCGATATTTTAGAGGCTTGAGCGTTTTACTGCTTCCGGTAGTAATTCTGTTGCTCATTTACACTGCAATGCAAGGTACAATTATGGGTGGTGCCAGTGCGAGCAGGTGGATGACTGTTCCTGTAATAGGAATGAAGTTTCAAACCAGCACTTTTGCCTTTGTGGTATTGATGGCATACGTGGCAAAATATCTAGCATCTATTAAAGATAAAGTGGTCACTTTTAAGCAGTCTGTTTTACCATTATGGGTGCCAGTAGGAATCATATTGGTGCTCATTGCACCTTTTAATTTATCCACAGCATTGCTCATTTTCACCATGATATTGATGACTTGTTTTGTGGGTGGTTACCCTATAAAATATTTACTAGGTATTATAGGAATTGGTTTTGTGGCGTTGAGTTTATTTATTCTTACAGCAAAGGCTTTTCCTGGAGTCTTCCCCAACCGCGTGGATACTTGGGTATCTCGTATTGCCACATTTGGAGGAGAAGGAGACGCAGATTCCAACTATCAAGTAGAACGAGCTAAAACAGCCATAGCAAATGGTTACATCGCTGGAGTAGGTCCAGGAAAAAGCGCGACAAAACACGTATTACCGCAATCAGCAAGTGATTTTATTTATGCGATTATACTAGAGGAATTTGGAATTATAGGAGGTCTTTTTATACTTGCCTTGTACCTGTTTTTTCTATTTAGGTTGATCATCATTTCTACAAAGGCCAGCTCGATTTTTGGGCAGTTACTGGTCATAGGTGTTGGTTTTCCTATTGTTTTTCAGGCATTGACAAATATGGCTGTAGCGGTTAATTTAATTCCCGTTACTGGGCAGACCTTACCATTGATAAGTAGTGGTGGTACTTCTATATTAATGACTTGTATGGCCATAGGAATCGTGTTGAGTGTCAGTGCAAAACGAGAAGAGACTATTGCTCAAGAAAAAGTAAAAGAAGAAGAAATGAACCCCTTAGATGTACTCAGTGAAGCCATATAAAATAATCATATCAGGTGGAGGAACAGGTGGACATATCTACCCGGCGATTTCTATTGCAAATGAATGCAAGAGAAGATGGGCAGACTGTGAGATACTATTTGTGGGTGCAAAGGATCGTATGGAAATGGAAAAAGTGCCTGCCGCAGGTTATCAAATCAAAGGCCTATGGATCAGTGGTATTCAAAGAAGTCTTTCTCTTAAAAATCTGGCTTTTCCATTTAAAGTGATCAAGAGTCTTTATGACGCACGCAAAATCATTGAAAAATTCCAACCAGATATTGCCGTAGGGACTGGAGGGTTTGCTAGTGGACCACTTCTTTTTATGGCTCATAAAATGAGAATCCCAACGCTTATTCAAGAACAAAATTCCTATCCAGGAATCACTAATAAATTACTGAGTAAAAGAGTCCATAAAATTTGTGTAGCCAGTAATGGCCTCGAGCGGTTTTTCCCTAAAGATAAGCTCGTTTTAACCGGTAATCCGGTACGTCAGGATCTGCTCGATAGTTCTCATTTAAGAGAAGAAGCAATAGCTCACTTTCAATTAGATGCTCATAAAAAAACCTTATTGGTGCTGGGAGGAAGCCTTGGAGCAAGAAGAGTGAATCAATTGATTGAAAGTCAATTGCACGCATTGAAAGAAGAGGTGCAAATCATTTGGCAATGCGGTAAATTCTATTACGAAGAATACAAAAATAAAAACCAAGAAAGCGTTCACGTTCACGCCTTTTTAGACAGAATGGATCTCGCCTACGCAGCAGCAGATTTTATCATCTCGCGTGCTGGAGCTGGTTCTATTTCAGAGCTTTGTATAGTCGGAAAACCAGTGATTTTCATTCCGTCACCACATGTGGCAGAAGATCATCAGACTAAAAACGCACAAGCAATAATTGAGAAAGATGCTGCATTAATGATTAAAGAAGAAGATCTTGATCAGAATTTCACAACACTTTGGAAGGGGTTGTATGCTGATCTAGAATTACAGAAAAAACTTTCTGAAAACATAAAAAAACTTGCGCTTCCAGACGCTACAAAATCTATTGTTAACGAATTAGAGCAATTACTCCAATGAAAGAGTTAGAACACATATCACATTTTTATTTCATCGGGATAGGTGGAATTGGGATGAGTGCGCTGGCTCGTTACCTAAATGAACAAGGGAAAAAAGTAGCCGGTTACGATCGCGTTGCTACTTCTTTGACTGAAAAATTAGAGGCAGAGGGAATCGCTATTCATTATGTAGACCATTTTGAAATGATTCCTGAGGCATTCAAAAACTCAAAAACGGCACAAGTTGTTTACACTCCTGCTGTGCCAGTTGGTTTTGGAGAATTAGTCCGCTTTCGCGAAAGCGGAGTCAGCACCATCAAACGTGCACAACTCCTAGGTCAGATTTCTAGAACGATGACTTGTCTAGCCATTGCTGGAACTCATGGAAAAACAACTACAAGTGCTATATTGGCTCATTTACTTTACAAAAGCGATGTCAAGATAACAGCCTTCTTAGGGGGGATTTTAGAAGAATACCACACCAATTATATTTGTTCTGGAACAGATGTTATGGTCGTTGAAGCAGACGAATTCGACCGTTCCTTCATGCAATTGGATCCAGATATTGCGGGAATTACATCCATGGATGCAGATCATCTGGATATTTATGGAGATGCAGCGACCTTTGAAAAGACCTTTCATGATTTTGCAGCTCTACTGAAAGGTAAAACTTTGTTGATCAATGAACAACTAGATGTAAAAGGGCTCCAAGTTGGACTTGACTCTGGAGTGTACCTAGCGCTTAACGAAGTGATCATAGACGGTGCGTACCATTTTGATTTTAAAACTCCTCAAGGTGTTCTAGAAAAATGCTTTTTAAAGTTACCCGGCAGGCACAACCTGAGTAATGCACTAATGGCTATGGCGGTAGCTTTAGAATACGGAGCAGATGCTGGAAAAATCCAATTGGCTTTAGCCTCTTTTCCTGGAGTAGAGCGCAGGTTTACGTACCGCATTGATACGGACAAACGAGTATTGATAGACGACTATGCTCATCATCCTACAGAGATCAATGCAGTGTTTCAAGCCGTTTCAGAAATGTATCCAGAAGAGAAGAAGTTAGTCGTGTTTCAACCGCATTTATTCTCTAGGACGCGGGATTTTATGGACGAATTTGCGCAAGCTTTAAGTCAGTTCGACAAAGTGGGCTTGTTAGATATTTATCCAGCAAGAGAACTTCCTATTGAAGGAATTCATTCAGAACTGTTGTGTCAAAAAATCAATTCGTTAGAAAATGCACCAGAAGTAGTTAGGCTAGTAGAGAAGAAAGATCTCGAAGAATTTATCGAGGAAATGGACATACGAGTTGTCTTGATGTTAGGTGCTGGTGATATAAGTGTAGAAATAAATCAACTCACTAAAAAATGGGGCCATGCATAAACTAAAGAACATTATTAGGTTGGTGCTGGTTATCTTATTGGTAATAAGCCTTTATGCTTTTGCGTCAAGCAGATATAGTACCAGAAAATTAAAATCCATAAGCATCACATTTACAGACTATAGCGATCCTTTGATTTCAGAAAAGAACGTTAATAAATTGTTGATACAAAATAATGATTCTCTTAAGAACCTGAACATAGAAAATCTAGATTTGAATAAGACTGAATTACGACTTGTTCAAAATGCAATGATCAGAGATGCAGAGGTTTCTGTTTCTCTTGATGGATGGCTTAAAGTTGTTGTGCAACCTAGAAAGCCTATTGCAAGGATCATGGGAAAAACAAATGCTTATCTCGACCAGGATAATTTAATCATGCCACTATCAAAAGAGCATACAGCAAATGTTCCTTTGATATATGGGTACCGGGAGAACGTACAGGATAAGACCTTTGATTTGATCAATTTTATTAAAGAGGATGAGTTGTTAAAAGCATCTTTTACTCAAGTAGTATTTGATAAAATAGATGAGGTGACCTTATCGGTAAGAGCTTTTGATTTTAAAGTGAAGTTAGGAAAAGTAGAAAAGCTCGATCATAAGATGATGAATTACAAAGCCTTTCTTGCAAAGATGCAAAAGGATAACGGATTGAGCGAGATCAAATCAATAGACTTGCGATTTGACAACCAAGTAGTAGTAATAAAAAAGTAGGAAAATGGAACAACAAGAATATGCAGTAGGACTGGATATAGGTACAACTAAGATTGTAGCTATGATCGGTCGTAAGAATGAATACGGCAAACTTGAGATTCTAGGGGTAGGGAGATCAAAAAGTTTGGGTGTACATCGCGGGGTGGTAAATAACATTACTCAAACCATTAATTCCATACAACAAGCGGTAAGCCAAGCAGAAGCGGTAAGTGGGATTAAAATAAAAGATGTGACCGTAGGAATTGCAGGACAGCATATACGCAGTTTGCAACACAGTGATTACATCACTAGAGCAGACAGTGAAGTCGTTATTGATCAAGATGACATTGCAAACCTTTGCAATCAGGTGTTTAAACTAGTCATGCTTCCTGGAGAAGAAATTATTCATGTGCTTCCTCAAGAATATAAAATTGATGGACAGTCCGACGTGAAGGAACCTGTAGGAATGTACGGTGGTCGTTTAGAAGCAAATTTTCATGTTGTAGTCGGTCAGGTAGCCTCTATACGCAATATTTATAGATGTGTAAAAAGTGCCGATCTTGAATTAAAGAGAATAACCCTAGAACCACTTGCAAGTGCAGATGCAGTCTTGAGTCAAGAAGAAAAAGAAGCTGGAGTTGCTTTAATCGATATAGGTGGTGGAACTACAGATCTTGCCATTTTTAAAGATGGGATCATACGCCATACGGCTGTAATTCCTCAAGGTGGTAACATCATTACTCAGGACATTAAGGAAGGTTGCTCGATCATAGAAAAACAAGCAGAGCTGCTCAAAACAAAATTTGGTAGTGCGTGGCCTGGTGAGAATAAAGAAAATGAAATAGTCTCTATTCCTGGATTAAGAGGTCGTGAGCCTAAGGAGATCACACTTAAAAACTTGAGTAAAATCATTCACGCTCGTGTTATTGAGATATTAGAAACGGTTTTTGTAGAGATTAAAAACTACGGGCATGATGAGCCTAAAAAGCAATTGATCGCAGGAGTAGTGTTAACAGGTGGAGGAAGCCAATTAAAGCATATCAAACAATTAGCAGAGTATGTGACAGGAATGCCTAGCAGAATAGGATATCCCAATGAGCATCTCGCTGGTGATAGCGATACAGAAAGTACCAGCCCATTATTTGCAACAGCAGTAGGATTGGTAATGAAAGGTCTAGAAGGACAATTTGAAGAAGATGAAGAAGAAGCAGTAGAAGAAGAAACAGTTCTAGAGCAATCAACAGAAGAAGGAGAAGAAACAGACGAAGAATCTTCAACTATTTCGGATGAAGTAAAAAAGAAAGGAATTTTTGACGCTTGGGCAACTAGGTTTAAAGACTTTCTAGATAAAGCAGAGTAATGCAGTTAAGATTGCTCGCTTGCAACAGATAATTAGGAATATCGTGGTGAAACGACCACAAAGCTTAAACCATAAAGTAGCCATATTATGAGTGAAGAATTTAACAGCATCGCCTTTGATTTGCCTAAAAACAAATCAAACGTAATCAAAGTCATCGGAGTAGGTGGTGGTGGTAGCAATGCCATCAAACACATGTACCAGCAGGGCATTAAAGGAGTAGACTTTGTCATCTGCAATACAGATTCACAAGCCCTTGAAAACAGCCCTGTGCCTAATAAAATACAATTAGGAGTGACTTTAACCGAAGGCTTAGGAGCTGGGGCAAATCCTGAAGTGGGGGAACGAGCAGCACAAGAAAGTATAGAAGATGTTAGGGCACTCTTAGATTCTAATACTAAAATGGTATTCATTACCGCTGGAATGGGTGGAGGAACTGGAACAGGAGCTGCTCCAGTAATCGCACAAATAGCGCGCGATATGGACATTCTTACTGTCGGTATCGTCACAACTCCTTTCCAGTTTGAAGGAAAAGTGCGTAATCAGCAAGCGCAAAAAGGAATAGAAAAATTCCGCAAGAGTGTGGATTCATTGATTATTATCAATAATAATAAATTGAGAGACGTGTATGGAAACTTAGGTTTTAAAGCAGGATTCTCTAAAGCTGATGAGGTACTTGCTACTGCCTCAAGAGGTATTGCAGAGGTGATCACAAATCATTACACTCAAAACATTGATTTACATGACGCAAGAACAGTACTAGCAAATAGTGGTACTGCTATTATGGGAAGCGCACAATCCACTGGCGCTAACCGCGCTCAAGAAGGAATTCTTAAGGCTTTAGACTCTCCTTTGTTGAATGATAATAAAATTGAAGGCGCTACCAACGTGTTGCTATTGATCGTCTCTGGGACAGAAGAAATTACTATTGATGAAATAGGTGAAATAAATGAACACATACAGAATGAAGCTGGTGGTGTAGCAAATATCATTATGGGTGTAGGAGAAGACGAAGCTTTAGGTGACGCGATTTCCATCACTGTTATTGCTACAGGATTTGATGTTGAGCAACAAAATGAAATATCCAATACAGAAGCTAAGCGCATTATCCATACACTGGAAGAGGAGCAACGCGCTACAGCAATTTTAGAAGAGAAGACTAGCAATGTGATTGCTGGTGAATTAATCATGGATCTGGACGAGGAAATAGAAGAGGATCCCGCTTTCGCGAAAGCGGAACAAGCACCAAAAACAGCCCGACCTTCAGAACCTGCTGAGCCATTAATTATCGTTCATGAACTAGGAGATGAAGAGGTAGAGGAAACAATTGCACCTGTAGTAGAAGAAAACACATTGATTCCTACCACAGAATTTATAGAAAACCTCAATGTGGTGTACGAAGAAGTGCTGGATCAGGCTCAGGAATTTGTCATCAAAGAAGTGTCGTCTATTGAGGTCGCTTCAGAAATCACAGAGGAAGAAGAGAAAGATCAGTTTTTCTTAGATTTTGACATGCCTTTATCAGCACAGTTACAAGACAAAGATGAGCCAGCTATTACCTATCAACTAGAAGATATTGAAGTAAACGATCCTATTAATGTGGTTCCAGTAACAGAGTTTTCTAACGAAGGTGAAAAAAAGTATTCTTTGGAAGATTATATGGAGGTAGAAGATCAATTGAACGCCGCAAAACCTGCAGAGTCTAAAGAGTCTAAAGAGAATGTAGTAGCAGAGTCAGAAATAAAGATCCTGACCAAAGAAGTGGAACAAACTTCTAAACAAGTGGATCAAGAGGTTCGTAAAAATGTGGAACCTACTGATCTGCCTCTTAATGAAGCTTTAGTACTTAGAGCAGAAGAACGCAAGCGTAAGATGCACGCTTATAATTTTAAGTTCAAGAGCTCTCATAGACTAGATGAGATAGAGAAGAAACCAGCCTATTTAAGGCATGGTGTAGAGCTGGATAAATTACCAGAAGAAAGAGATAGATCAAGAACAACACTTTCTACAGATGAGAATAACGAGATCCAGTTGCGTACTAATAATAATTCTTTTTTACATGATAATGTAGACTAGCAATAGTTTCTATAAAACACAAACTGCCCAAATACTGTAATGGTTTTTGGGTTTTTTTATGTTTCACAAAATCGTACTTTTGGTTTGTGGATCAGACGATGTATATGCAGCCGTCAACAGGACCCAAATAGAATGCTTTACCAATAATAAAAATAGGATTATGAGTTTAGAGAATGAAATCATGACAGCCATTAAAGAGGCCATGAAAGCAAAAGATCAAACAGCTCTCGCAGCATTAAGAGCCGTAAAGAGTGAGATTTTATTAGCGAGAACATCAGGTACTAGTGACGGGCTGACCGAAGAAGAGGAAGTTAAGCTGGTTCAAAAATTAGTAAAGCAACGCAAGGACAGTGCTCGCATCTTTTCAGAGCAAAACAGAGAAGACCTCTCGGAGCCAGAACTCGCTCAAGCAGCAGTGTTAGAGCAATTTTTACCAGAACAATTGAGTGAAGAAGAAATAACAAAAGTAGTGACCGCTATCATTGCTAAAACAGGTGCCGCAGGAATGAAAGACATGGGTAAAGTTATGGGAATGGCAAATAAAGAACTCGCTGGCAAAGCAGATGGGAGAACCATAAGTGCTGTTGTAAAAGCACAACTGACTTAATTTTATAATTCGTTTTATTAAAAATGGCTGCAATTTATTGCAGCCATTTTTGTTTTTTGCACTTTTGAGATTATAGAATGTTTGATGATTGGCAAAATATTTTTTTTAAAAACATTATTGATACGCCGCTCTAGCGAAAGCAAAATATTTTTTTATTTTCTATAAATTAATGTATATTTAAGTGCTAACTTAAAGCATGAACGAATTACGATATTACGACTTGGGTTATTCTGAGGTATTTATTTTTGAAAATTATTTAATCAACCAGATTAAAGAAGGAGAAATAGTGACTGTTGATCATGCGCAAGTCTTGAAGGCGATGATTGATAAACACTTTTCAAATCGTAAAATGATTTACATAGGAAATAGAGTCAATTCTTACTCTGTTAATCCCTTGGTATATTTAAAAGTAGCAGAAATTGATAATTTGTTAGGTATAGGAATTGTCGTGAATTCTGATATTAAAGAAAACACAGCAAATTATGAAAAGCAATTCAGCGCAAAACCATTTGAGATATTTGAGAAAATGAACGATGCTATCTTATGGGCGACAGAGCAAATATCTTTACAGGCTTAAAAACTTCCTTTAATTTAAAAGAAAGGAAGTAATTGTTGTCGGAATTGATTTAATTTATATGCAGTAAACGAACCAGTTAACTTATGAATATTATCCATATCAGTGCCGAGTGCTATCCAGTGGCCAAAGTAGGTGGGCTTGCAGATGTTGTGGGGGCACTTCCTAAATATCAAAACGCACAAGGAGAACATGCCAGTGTTATCATGCCCTTTTATGATCTGGCTTTTACAAAGACAAACCGCTTTAAAAATATTGGAAGTGGAAGCGTCAAATTAGCTGAAGAACATTTTAAATTTAATGTTCTCCAGCTCGTAGATAGAGACTTAGGTTTTACACTCTATTTGATTGATATTCCAGCATTGCTCTTTAAAGAATACGTCTATTCTGCTGATGATTCCAAAAGGTTTACTGCCTTTCAAATTGCTGCACTGCAATGGTTAGGTACACAAAAGCAACTGCCAGATGTGATTCACTGCCACGATCATCATACAGGACTAGTTCCTTTTATGATGCAATATTGTTACGATTTTGAGCTGTTTAAAAATACAGCCTCTGTGCTGAGCATTCACAATGCGCAGTATCAAGGATGGTTTTCTCACGAACTTATAGGCTGGATCCCTGCTTTTAAAGCAGAGTACACCGGATTGTTAGATTGGGATGGAAATATAAATCCGCTGGCATGTGCTATTAAATGTGCTTGGCGAGTCAATACCGTTTCTCCTAGTTACATGGAAGAATTAAAACAGCACGCTAATGGGTTAGAAGGTTTATTAAGTCATGAGTCTGCAAAATGTGTAGGGATTCTCAATGGTATAGATACACAAGTTTGGGATACGGTCACTGACTCCTATCTGGTAAAGAACTATACCCTAGCAACAAATACAAGTGGTAAAAAGGCCAATAAGAAATGGCTATGCGATACGTATAACCTAGATATTGATCAACCTTTATTTGCCTTTATAGGCAGGTTAGTTTATGAAAAGGGCTCTGACCTTTTTCCAGAAGCCTTCGAACAAGTGCTCCATAATCAAAATGTTTCTATCTTGTTATTAGGGTCTGGAGATCCTAAAACAGAAGAGGAGTTAATGCCTTTAAAAGATAAATTTAAAGGCAAATACAATTCGTATATAGGTTATGATGAAAAGTTGTCGCATATCGTCTACGCGGGAGCAGATTTTTTACTGATGCCATCTCGGGTAGAGCCTTGTGGTCTCAACCAGATGTATTCCTTAAGGTATGGGACTATTCCAATCGTTAGAGGTATAGGCGGATTAAAAGATACGATTGTGGATATAGAGGATAGCGGCTTTGGGTTGATGCATGACGGTACAACGGTGGAGCAAATAGTATCTTCTGTGAAAAGAGCAGCCACTCTTTATAAAGACCAGGTGAAAATCAAGAAATTAAGAAAACAAATCATGAACATAGATCATTCTTGGGATCGATCTGCAAGAGTCTATATACAACTCTATAACTCATTAACTGACTAATTATGATGAACGACAAAGTTTTAAGTATCATTTTAGGTGGTGGACAAGGAACAAGACTTTATCCACTCACTGAAACTAGAAGCAAGCCTGCAGTAAATATCGCTGGAAAATACCGATTAGTTGATATACCTATTTCTAATTGCATCAACTCTGGTTTAAAGAGAATGTATGTATTGACACAATTTAATTCTGCTTCATTAAACAGGCATATTAAGAATACCTACCATTTTAGTTTCTTTAGTGCGGCATTTGTAGATGTGCTTGCTGCTGAGCAAACTCCAGACAATAATGCTTGGTTTCAAGGTACGGCCGATGCCGTTAGGCAAAGTATGCATCATTTCTTGAGGCATGATTTTGAATATGTATTAATTTTATCTGGTGATCAATTGTATCAAATGGATTTTAATGAAATGCTCCAAGCACATATAGATGCAGGGGTAAAGATATCCCTTGCTACGATTCCTGTAAATGAAAAAGACGCACCATCTTTTGGTATCCTTAAGACAGATAAAGACAATAGCATCACTTCGTTTATTGAAAAGCCGGTGACCAGTTTATTGCCAGATTGGACCAGTCCAGTAAGTGATGAAATGAAAAAACAAGGTAAGAACCACCTGGCCAGTATGGGGATCTATATTTTTAACAAGGACCTACTGATTGAGCTTATGAATGATGAAAGCACTATTGATTTTGGTAAAGAAATCATACCACAGGCTATCGGTAAACATAAAATACTGAGCTATCAGTTTGAGGGGTACTGGACAGACATAGGAAATATAGAGTCATTTTTTGAAGCTAACTTAGGTCTTACTGATGATATTCCAGAGTTTAATCTGTATGATGACAAGCGACGTATTTTTACCAACTCCAGAGTGTTGCCTACTTCAAAAATATCGGACACTCATCTAAATAAAGCCGTTATTGCCGAAGGTTGTATCATTCAAGCTGCCAAAATTGAACGTTCTGTTATAGGAATACGTTCTAGAATAGGTAAAGATTCTACAGTAATCAATACGTATATGATGGGTAATGATGATTATGAATCTCTTGAGAAAATTGAAAAATCAAATATTAAAATTCTAGCGGGAATAGGAGATCGATGCTATATAAAAAACACCATTATAGATAAAAATGTACGTATTGGAGATGACGTAAAAATCAATGGTGGACCCCATTTAAAAGACCAAGAAACCGATTATTTAGTGGTGAAAGATGGTATTGTAGTTATCAAAAAAGACGCAGTTATCCCTAAAGGTTTTTCACTTTAAATGATGGCTGAGGTAATTGCACACAGTCGTTTTACAGATTTTGACATCGACTTATTCAAAAGTGGTAAACACTATAGGTTGTATGAGAAATTTGGTTCTCATGTCATGACGCTTAATGGGGTAGAAGGGACCTATTTTGCTGTTTGGGCACCTAGTGCTAAAAGTGTTTCTGTAATTGGAGACTTTAATTTCTGGACAGAAAATGAACACCAACTCCAAGTAAGATGGGACCGTAGTGGTATATGGGAGGGCTTTATTCCAGGGGTAAAGCACGGTGCGACCTATAAATATAAAATTCAATCTTCACACAACAACATAGTAACAGAAAAGGCAGATCCCTACGCACGTCGATATGAACATCCACCTCGAACGGCTAGTGTGGTATATGATTATCAACCCAATTGGAACGATCAAAAATGGATGAAGTCGCGCAAGAAAAACAACGCCCTCGATGCTCCATATTCCGTGTATGAGGTTCATTTGGGCAGTTGGAAACATAAGCTAGAGGAAGATAGGAGTTTGAGTTACCATGAGCTGTCTTTGGACCTGGTAGCTTATGCAAAAGAGATGCAGTTCACCCATATCGAGTTCATGCCGGTCATGGAATATCCTTATGGTCCATCTTGGGGCTATCAAATCACTGGTTATTTTGCACCTACCGCAAGATTTGGTTATCCAGAAGAATTCCAAGAACTGGTCAACGCTTGCCATAATGCTGGACTGGGAGTTATATTAGACTGGGTCCCATCGCATTTTCCTGAAGATGCCCATGGGTTAGGTTATTTTGACGGGACACACCTTTATGAGCATCCTGATAGAAAAAGAGGATACCATCCCGACTGGAAATCTTTGATTTTTAATTATGGTCGTAATGAAGTAAAGAGTTTTCTGATTTCTAATGCGCTTTTTTGGTTGGATCAATATCATATAGATGGTCTGAGAGTGGATGCGGTGGCCAGTATGCTGTTTTTAGACTATTCCAGAGAGGAAGGAGAGTGGGATCCTAATATTTACGGCGGAAGAGAGAACCTTGAAGCTATTGCTTTTCTAAAAGAAATGAACGAGGCCGTTTATCATAATTATCCCGACACACAAACTATTGCAGAAGAAAGCACCAGCTTTCCTATGGTTAGCGCACCCACTTCAGTCGGAGGACTGGGTTTTGGTATGAAATGGATGATGGGATGGATGCATGATACATTGGAGTATTTCAAAAAGGAACCTATTTACAGACGTCATCATCAAGATGATTTAACCTTCTCGATGACTTATGCCTTTACAGAGAATTTTATGCTGCCCTTATCTCATGACGAAGTGGTTTATGGCAAAAGCACTATACTGGGAAGAATGCCAGGAGACGACTGGCAAAAATTTGCAAATCTAAGGTTGCTCTTTTCTTATATGTTTACACATCCAGGTGGTAAATTGATGATGATGGGATCTGAATTCGGGCAGCATGAAGAATGGAACTTTAACGGAAGTCTGGACTGGCACTTGACTCAATACGCCCCACATCAAGGAATTCAAGAAGTTGTAAAAGACTTGAACAAGCTTTATAAAAATGAAAAAGCATTGTACGAGAAGCAATTTAGTATAGAGGGATTTGAGTGGATTTCTTATGAAGATCACGAAAATTCTGTGATCAGTTATATCAGGAAAGGAAAAAATTCACATCTTGTGGTGGTATGTAATATGACACCAGTGGTGAGAAATCATTACCGTATAGGATTACCCACTAATAAGAAATATAAGTTGCTTTTTAATAGTGATGATGCTAAATATGATGGCTCCAACTTTAAAGTAAAAAAAACCTTTACTGCTCAAGAAACAGAATGGCATCACAGAAAGCAAAGTGTAGCGTTGAGATTGCCGCCTTTGGGGGTTTTGGTTTATGGTGGGGTTCAATAAGCTGTAAAATAATTTTAGAGATGAGTTATGTCAGGACTCCATTCTTTTTCACCTCCTTACATTTGACGAGGTTTTGCGAGAGGATAGCTTTTTTTTGGTGTCAATTAAAAGGAATTAATTTTTTAAAATCAGTTGCTTTTTAAAGATAAATCTGTCATCAAGAAACCAACATGTAAAATCGCAATAGTCGGTTCTAGTTGTTCTTTCTAATTGCGAATATGACAACTCACAACTCTCGTTTTTATCAAATTCACAAGGTTCAGCCTTGCGTAACTATCTCACGTTTAACATGCTACTGCATCAATATTTTTCATAATTTAGTCGAGAAGGAGTATTTCAGCAAGATGCTCCTTAAAATACTGAACACCATCATTCTATGATTACAAATACAGAATTACACAGTCAGGGAAATGTATTTCCAGGTGAATTAACTTCTTTTGACCATGTTGTTGATACACTCACCTTTCATGCAGATAATGGGGTGATACTGCGGTTACAGATCTTTCGCGACAGTTTGATACGTTTTAAATATGGAACGGGCGGAAAACTTGAAAAAGATTTTTCTTATGCGGTAGAAGCCACTAGCAACAGGGGTTATAACAAACTAAGTGTCTTAGAAAAGAAGAGTTACTACGAGATCACTACTTCAAAGGTCGTTTGTCACATCGCAAAAAAAGATTTAAAATCTCGCATTTTTGACCTGAAAGGAAAAATCATCTGTGAAGATGAATTAGGCTTTCATTATGAAGAGAGTTATGAGTATGGTGGTGAGGTGGTTAAAATGTCTAAAAAGGCACAGCCTGGAGAGAGTTATTACGGTCTTGGTGATAAACCGGCAGATAATAATTTGCGCGCCAAAAGGTTTGAAATGTGGGGAACAGATCAATATGCTTTTGGTAAACATACTGACCCGCTTTATAAAAACATACCATTTTACATAGGTCTTCAAAACAAAATTGCCTATGGTATTTTCTTTGATAATACCTTTAGATCCTTCTTTGATTTTGCACAAGAGCGTCATCATGTAACCAGCTTCTGGGCGCAAGGGGGAAACATGGATTATTATTTTATCTATGGTCCAGATTTAAATAACGTAGTAAGTGGTTATACAGAGCTTACTGGTAAACCAGAGTTACCTCCGTTGTGGGCACTGGGTTTTCACCAGTGTAAATGGAGTTATTATCCAGAAAGTAATGTAAGAGAAATCACTTCAAAATTCCGCGAGTTACAAATTCCTTGTGATGCCATTTATTTGGATATCGACTATATGGACGGTTTCCGTTGTTTCACTTGGGATAATGAGAAGTTTCCTAACCCTACTAAGATGATTAGTGAACTAAGAGAGGAAGGTTTTAAGACGATCGCAATTATAGATCCGGGAATCAAAGTAGATCCTGACTATTATGTCTATAAAGAAGCTATGGAAAACGACTACTTCTGTAAGCGTGCTGATGGTCCTTATATGAAAGGAAAGGTGTGGCCGGGAGAATGTTATTTCCCTGATTATACCAACCCTAAAGTAAGAGCCTGGTGGGCAGATTTATTCAAAGGGCTGATTGCAGATAACGGACTTGCTGGAATCTGGAATGATATGAATGAGCCAGCAGTGATGGAGGTTCCTAATAAAACATTTCCAAATGATGTGCGTCACGATTTTGACGGCCATCCCTGTTCCCATAGAAAAGCCCATAACATTTACGGCGCTCAGATGGCTCGTGCGACCTATGAAGGTGTCAAGAAATATATATATCCCAAACGACCGTTTGTGATCACAAGATCTGCTTATTCAGGAACACAGCGCTATACCTCCAGCTGGTTTGGGGATAATGTAGCAACTTGGGAGCATTTGAGTATTGCAAATATTCAGGCACAACGCATGGCCCTTTCAGGGATGTCTTTTGCGGGGTCTGATATAGGTGGTTTTGCAGAGCAGCCTACGGGGGAGCTTTTTGCGAGATGGATTGCACTTGGTATCTTCCACCCCTTTTGTCGTGTGCACTCTAGTGGTGATCATGGAGATCAAGAACCTTGGACATTTGATGAGGATGTGACCAATATCACTAGAAAATTTATCGAGCTGCGCTACAAACTACTCCCTTATCTCTATACTGCTTTCTGGCAATATGCTGAAGAAGGAACCCCTATATTGAAATCACTAGTAGTGTACGATCAAGAAGATGCACAGACACATTATAGGAATGACGAATTTATTTTTGGAGATCAAATCTTGGTTTGTCCCATATTAGAACCTAACGCCAAAGGTCGCAGAATGTATATTCCTAGAGGGGAATGGTACAACTTCTGGACTCGTGAAACGATTACTGGAGGAAAAGAAGCCTGGGTGGATGCCGATATAGACGAGATCCCGTTATTTGTTAAATCAGGCTCCATCATTCCGCGCTATCCGGTTATGCAGTACGTTGGAGAGAAGAAAATAGAATTCCTAACCCTTGACGTTTATTATACGATAGGTAAAGAAGAGTCTTTTGTTTACGAAGATGCAGCAGATGGTTATGACTACAAAAAAGGCCGTTTTAGTCTTAGAAATTTAAATTTTAAAGGCAAGGAGAATGAGATTATTATCTCTCAATATAAAGATGGAAAGTATGCGACAGAATATGAAACCTTACGTTTTAACTTTATTGGCTTACCATTTAAAATCAACTATGTAGAGGTAGATAATGTAAAAGTTTCATTGAAAGATTTGAAATACGATCAAAAAACGGAAACCCTATATGTAGACAAGAATTTTGTAGAGCTGCACATTGTCGGTAAATAAAAATTCAAGTTATTCAGTTATAAAAGAGAAGTCGAGAGGCTTCTCTTTTTTTATAAATGCTTTAGGAAAATGAACTCTTTGTTTTTTCGCTTTTGCGAAAGCAAAACAGCACTCAAAAATGATCTGATAAATCTTTTATTTAATCTTGTACAACCCAGTCAAAATATTTTGCGGTAATTTGATCTTTATTTTCTAGTATATATTCTTTAAAGGCGACCGCAGCAGGTGATAGCTTTTTCTTCTTCAGCCAGATGAGGTTCCATTGCGTCTGTATGGGAAGTCCTTTGTAAGGAATAACGTTGATTTCCCCTTTTTCAACCGCATTTCTAATTCCAATCATAGGCATAATGGAATAGCCTATACCGGCAATAACGGCTTGTTTAAGGGCTTCATTAGAAGTCAATTCTATCTTTTTATTTGCTAGCAGATTTTTTCCTTGAATAAAATTCTCCATGGCATTTCTAGTGGCAGAGCCTTGTTCCCTGTACAGCAAAGGTTCTTCTGAAAAGATCAACTCCTTTTTACCTTTTCTATTTTTTTCCCTATCCGAACTACCTACCAGGTATAATTCGTTCTTCATAAGAGGTAAGGTATCGAGATCAAGATGATCAGGTAATACAGATACTAAAGCAAAATCGACTTTATTCTGTTCGAGATCTTGAATGACGGTTTTTTTATTAGTCACATCCATAGAGAACTCTACACCGGTATGTTCGTTTAAAAATCCAGAGAGGAAGTAGGGCATTACGTATTTACCAGTCGAGACAATAGAAAGTTTTAGTTTACCTGCTAGTTTTCCTTGATATTGATTGGTCTTATAGTCGATAACCTGCACTTCTTCCAGAATACGTTGGGCAACATTAGCAATCTCGTCACCGAAATCGGTCACATAAAGTTGGCGCCCGATCACTTCAGTTAAAGGAATAGGAAACTGATCTTGAAACTTCTTGAGTTGAATCGAGACTGCAGGCTGCGTTAGAAACAAAGCCTCTGAAGCTTTTGTGATGCTTCGCTTTTCTACTATTTGAAGAAATATTTGGAGCTGATGTAATGTATAATGCATAATTATTTCTTATGAACTTCATTACAAATATAAATAAAAATTAATGAGTGTATGTTCGCATATTTGTGTTACCAATTAAAAATAAGTCAACTAATGTTACAGCAAATCAATACAAGAAGTTCTTCAGAGCGCTCGTTGAGATCAGAAAGTTCATTTAATGTGTTCGCACGTATAGATTTTGATCGCGTCTCTCAAATCATAAGGTACATAGGTATAGCCGTTTTAAGTGTTGCTTATTTTGTTGTCACAGCAGTCTGTTTAGTAGAAGATCACCCTATGTCATCTTATTTAATGACGCCTCTGGTTGTCGTTCTTTTGGTGCTTATCATAGCGGTTTTACCAAAAATAATAAATAGCAACAAAAATTAATTTAAGATGAATACAAGTAAAGAAGTTATGCATAAAGTACAGCTTGTAGATGGCATATTTACTGCCTCAGAAGCCTCAGATATCGTAAGTAATCTGATCGGAGAAAAAATTAATTTTCATAAATTACATAGACTTTCTATGTCTGAAGGTAACATCAACAGCGATACAGGCTATGATGACAGTCGTGTAGTAGAACTAACTGCCGAGAGAAAGGAATTTAAGGAACTATGCCGTGAAGCACGATTGATGGGCAAGAAGATTAAAATCAACGGTATTCTAGAAATAGAGATCATCGACTAATAGTCGTATCCTAAATACCTACCATGGATTTACACCTGTTGACAGATAATCTGTCAAATCCAGCCTTACTGTTTTTTATTTTAGGATTATTTGCTTCTCAGGTCAAAAGTGATCTAGAGATTCCTGAAAGTTCTTCAAAGTTTATATCTCTTTATTTACTATTTGCCATAGGCTTTAAGGGAGGGCAAGAGCTATCGCACAGTACATTTACCGCCGATATTTATTGGGCTGTTTTTATTGGAATTGGATTAGCCATAATTGTTCCTTTATATACGTTCTTCATTCTCAGGCTTAAATTCTCTATTGAGAATGCAGGTGCGATTGCTGCGGCCTACGGCTCTGTAAGCGCGGTGACATTTGTTACAGCTATAAGTTATCTAGAAATGGAAGGAATTCCATTTGGGGGTCATATGGTGGCAGTCATGGCATTGATGGAGGCACCTTCTATAATTGTTGGAGTTTTATTAATGAGTTTGTGTTCTAAAAAAGAAGAACGGTCAAGGAGTAAAATATTAGGTCTGGTTAGACATGCGTTAACAAATGGTAGTGTGCTTTTAATTTTAGGAAGTTTGCTTATTGGTTATGTTGCTAGCGAGGAACAAGCTGCTGGAATAAAGCCCTTTACAACTGATCTTTTTAAGGGATTTCTAGCCGTGTTTTTATTAGATATGGGAATAACTAGTGGCAAGAAAATAGGAGTACTTGTTAAGAAAGGTTGGTTTGCATTAGTCTTTGCTGTTGTTGTACCGCTTGTAAATGGCTGTGTAGTGGCGTTTTTATCGGGCTATGTGATAAGTGAAACTGGAGATCGATTGTTATTATCCATTTTGGCAGCAAGTGCTTCTTATATCGCGGTTCCTGCAGCGATGAGAATTGCGGCTCCTAAGGCTAACCCCAGTCTTTACTTACCCATGGCACTCGCCATAACATTTCCTTTAAACATTACGATAGGACTTCCGTTGTATTTGTACTTGATACAGTAGTATCAACCACGCCTTGTGTAGACCAGATTTTAAACTGTTTTATATTGTTCTAATTAATGATACGGGTTTCGGAAAATGAAGATCTTCTAATGCTCTTGGTCTATTTTTTTTGAGATGGATTCAGAATATCTTTAATTTCTTCTGTCCAGTGCGCTATACCTGTTAAAGATATATCTACTGCATTATTGTTTTTTCCGTAGGGACGGAATTGCTCCATTCGGCCACTAAATAATCCTAAAGTAGGTACTCCTGAGGCACAAGCAAGATGCATAATACCGCTGTCTGCTCCAATAAAGATCTTACAAGCGGCCATCACTGAAGCCATCTCTCTGATGTCTTTGCTGTAAAAAGAAGTAGCTTTAAAATCAATTTGAGAAACATTCTCATAAGGTAAAATTTCTACAATTTGATGATCAGGAAATGCAACTAATAAATGCTGATAAAATGTAGACCACCATTCTTTAGAATAACACTTATCACCTGTAGCAAAAGTGAAAATGGCGATGCTATTTTTAGTTCCTCCCATTAAAGAAGCTAAAATATCTTTGCCCTTCTGTAGCTCCTCGTCACTGCATTTAATATCTAACATAGGCACCTCTTTAGTTACCTTTTCAAGATCCGATCCATACAGAGCACTACGCAAGGCGATGACGGCTTCTTTCCCATGATGAATAGTTTGAGATCTTGTGTTTTCATCATCTTCATATTCATAAATCTTATAAGTAGCAGGGGTGATTTTAGTGAGTAACTTACCTGATGAAGAGCATTTAACGGTATTGATGACCAAGTCGTACTTCTTAAAAGGCATTTTTAACCATATGGACACGTAACTTAAAATGTTGTCAAATGGTCTTTTGTGTAGAAGTATAAAATTAGTTAGGTTCTTATAGTTTTTGAAAACAATAGGAGCTAGCGTTCCTTTGGCTAAAAAGTCAATTGTAGCATTTGGAAATGTGGTCGTGATTTCTTGAACAAGTGGAGTGGTTAGTAGGAGGTTTCCCAGTCTATGGTTGGGACGTATGATCAGGACCTTTTTGACTTTATCTGGTTCAATGTTACTGAGATCTTGTTTTTTTGCGTTGCTACCTATTTGCCGAGTAATGGATCGAAACAAGTCTCTTCTAAATTTATCTATTTTCTTTGGGACTTTCATGGATCACTACTGTTTTTAGGGTTCTGTAAAGTTAACCGTAATATTGGACAATATCAGAGGTAATTTCAAGATCTATATCACCGATAGGTGGAGACTTTAGTTTGCAAGCGTTTTGTTTTTCTATTAAACCTATAGTGCTAAGTGCTGGGCCGTAGGATAGGTTCATTCCATTGATGGAGGTGAAGTATCTGAGGCAACTAAGAATCGATGTGCGCAGCACACAGGGTACAGATCTTATTTGTTAGCCTCCTCTATGCAAGCCTTAAGGCTTTCAACTCTTCTAAAATAAATAAATTGAATGCTTTTGAATAAAAAACATTGATTCTCGAGTGATTGGTATAAGACAGGATGAATTTTATTGATCCTGAGTGAAGTCCCTTATGCAAATACAACTGCCAGCCTTTGCAAGTCTGGTGTCTTAAAACAACAAACCTTGATCAAGCGAGCTTGTCAAGGTTTTTATGTTTTAATCCACAACGCAGTTGTGAGTGATTGTGACTACGACAGGATTCAAACCTGTGACCGCTGGAGCCGAAATCCAGTGCTCTATTCAGCTGAGCTACGTAGCCGTTACTATCGCAAATATAACAGCGTCTTATTTCTTATCCCCATAAAAAGTGCTTTTAATATTAAAATTAAAGGCCTAATAGCGAATAATCAAAATCGCTCACTGGTTTCTTAGCCTTTCTTAACATCCACAAGCCTTCGGCAGGAGGTATTTCTAAATCCAGTTCGCCATCAATTTCATGTTCCATATACCACAAACCGCATATGGCTTTCTTGTGCAAATCTAAAGAACCATTGTAAGTGATCTCAAAGTCATGATTCAAATTCTCTGTAGTGAATCCATCTTCTAATATCACGTCATTATTTTTGTAATGAACGGTTAAGGAAACCATTTCTTGCTCCCAAAAGCCATCTAATTGGACCGTTTTTCCAGTAGAGAAAGGCCCTTTTTCTTCGGTATGCTGACCGGTTATTTGACCATCTTTAAACTCTAATTGAGCAAAGAGTTTTACTTTCTCACCAAAAAATGGCAAGGCATAACCCAATCCATAGATGTAATAACCTTCCCAATAACCGCTCAGTTCTTCCATTATCTCAACTGTGATTCACATTTTAATCAATTTAATTGTTGAACTGATGCTGTTTCCCACTTTTAAAAAGTAAACTCCAGATTTTAAGTTGGGTGTGTAAACCTTTATTGCACTGTTTGAATTAAGACCAGAATAATTAATTAAAATTTGTTTTCCAGAAATATCAAATAATGTCAAGTTTAAATTAGAAATATTTGTGTCAAGGACACGTAATTCAAATCCATCATTATAAAATGGATTAGGAAAGACTTGAAAGGCGTCAGTAACAAAATCATGGACTCCTAGAGTTACATTGCTTTCTAAAAAGTCTGGAACGCCACTGCTGTCAGTATCATCATCTGTTGGGTCTCCATTTCCATTATAATCTTCATCTATAGTTAACAATCCATCGCCATCATCGTCGTTATCTAAATAGTTTTCTATTCCATCTAGATCGGTATCTAAAAACAAAAAATTGGTTCCACGAGAACCTGTTCCACTGGTTTCGAGGGCTGTAGGCACCCCGTCACCATCGTCATCGTCATCAAGATAATTAGGAATTCCATCCATGTCAGTATCATCATCAGTAAGATCCCCATTTCCATTAAGGTCTTCTGTGTCATCTGGTAAGCCATCGTTATCAGCATCCATAATTGGTTGTTGGGTAAGAGTAAGTTCAAAATCAGCTATCACCGCATCACAAAGTTGGTATGTATTTATAATTCGGGCATATAGCCTTTGTGGGCTTGTGTTGTTTGTAAAATTAGCTGCACTCGCCACAGGATTTAAATTATTCTGAGCGTCTGCAAGAGTTAAGAAATATAGTACGTCAGTTTGCGAGGCGTCCAGATTACCTATTAATCTAGGAGTGTTGATGGTTAAATCAAATGTTTCAAATCCATCTCCATCACTATCATAAGCAAACAAGTCCACTGCATTAAAATCTGTCAGTGGATCAAATACTTCAAGACAGTACTGATTAGTAAATGTACAGCCAGCGGCATCTGTAGCAACATAATCATAACAGTTTAATCCAGTTTGTGAAGGCGTTATCGTTACATTGTTTCCAAAGATTACTGTAATATCTGGATTTGAGGACCAAGATTCACTAACTATTGCTGGACTGGTAAAACCATTACTAGTTTCTAATCCTGCACCAAACTTCATATACCAACTGAAGATATAGCCATTATCGGATGCAAGATTATCCGTTATCCTTAATTTCCATTCACCATTTAAAGGAACATTCAATAAACCTCTAAAAGGACTGCTTGTCATATAATCTCCTGAAGGAATAGATATGCCAGCAGATCCAGAAAGACTATTTGTGGCCCTAGTTGTGAAACAATAATCGTAACCTATTCCAGGACTAATATTAATATCATCATCTATTGGTTCTCCGAGAAAAGCACCAAAACCATTATTAGGATAGCCTGATAAAGCTAAAGTAGTACTATCTGGTGCTATAAGTTCAATTCTTAGATCGCCCAAATAAGAATGTTCTATATTCATACATACACCCAAGAAACTTGAAGTATTAGAAAGTACTGCTCCTTCAGGGAAACAATCTATAGTGATCGATGTTTCATAACTAACACCACTCCCATCGGGAAGAAAGGTAGTTCCTGCTACAAACTCAGCATCGTCACAAACTAGTGGTATGCTTGGGTTTATACTAGTAATGTCTACATCAATAGAATCTCCCAGGCATAAAGCTGTATCATTGATGAAGGTATATTCTATTTCTGGTTCATCAGTTACAACTACGGTGATAAATTCGGCTGGAGAAGTGAAACAACCATTTTGATCTATAGCAATAAGTTCAACGAAATAGCCTCCCGGCTGATTAAATTGTTGCGATACTATTCTACCTTGCTGCGTACCTAAAGATTGAAAATCCCATTCAAAAGTCAAGGAAGGATCTTGAACGGCTGTAAAACTTACCATATCACCAGCGCAAATACTTATGATTTCATTCACCGCAGCAGGAGATGTAATTTCAATACTTGCATTTACTACAGTAGGTTGTGTAATTCTTAGTGCCATTGTTGTTATCGAATAGCATCCTGTCGTAACGTCATTAACTCTTACTGCAACACTATCATTAAAAGGAATCAGGTTTTGATAAACAGTTGTAATTTCATTAGTATCATTTTCTGCATTTATAATGGTAGAATAGAACTGCACGTCTAGATTGGAATTTCCATTTGTGAAATCAGAAATACGATTAGTTAAATCAAATGACGTGTACCCATCACAATCCGTATCTTGAATTGTATAGACCACATCATTAGTTACTACAGGTAAATCGTTAACGATAAGATTTGTGGAAGCAATACAAATCGTTCCATCCGTAAATGTCGCTTCTACTCTATAATCTCCATCTCTTGCCGCTGTTAAAGTTGGGTTAGTACCATTAAAAACATTAAAGTTATTATAGAACCACTGGTAGGTGAAGCTTGAGTTATTTGCATTATCAACAGTTAATAGTGTTGAAGATCCATTACATATTTCAATTGTAGTAGGTAGATTAATGTCGTTGCATTGCGCATTTAACTGTATACTTATGAGAAATGTAACTGCTAAAAATTGAAAAATTTTATTCATTTGGTTGGTTTATAAGGTAACAAATATATGTTTTACTTATTCTTCTCCTTCTCAATAACCAAATAGTCCAACTCCAGTTTATTAAACTCCTCATTAAACTTTTTAATATCAGAATTCAACACTCCATCAAAAACAGCCAGTTGCTTTTCAATTTCGGCAGTGAGTTCGTTTTTAACCTCTATACTTTGAGAAGTAGGAGCAAAGTCACCTATTTGTACAAGGCTATTTAAATGAGCCAGTTTGTTTGTCAATCGTATCGGGAAATTTAAAGGGTCTTGACCGCTGCGGTTTTGAGTCTGATACAAGGCTTTTTCTACTTCGTCAAATTTCTTTTTCATCTCCTTAGACATAGCAATCATGTCCTTAATTCCTTGCTCTTCTCTACCGGCATACAATCCTTCAAATGCACTCAGCTTTGTATTAAAGGAACGTATGTTTTTAATAGACTTGTGCGCTTTATCTACGGTAGCATTGATCTCACTTACAAAGTCAAATTGTGCTTGCATATCGGCCTCGCTAGCTTCACTAGTAGGAGTAGAGATAATGCTTATAGGTTGGGATTGCTTTTGGCCATTGACGATCAGTTCCACTTTATAAGTTCCAGGTACGGCTTTAGCGCCAGAAAGATCGGCCCACCACAATATCATTCCTGGTAGTTTTTCAGCACCGTCATAAACCGTATCCCAATTAAAAGAATTAGCTCCTTTTTTAACTTCCAGCTTATCCGTTTTATCATAAGTAGCATAGGTTTTAATCAGCTTCTCTTTTGAATCGTAGAACGAAAGCGAGATACTGTCTTTATCGGTTACTTCAGGCAAGTAGTAATGTACTTGTACGCCAGCAGGATGATTTGCTCCTTCAGTAAGTGATCCAGCTCTTCCGTTTCCTTCCATGCGATAAGCTGTTTTAGGTTCAAAGAGTTGGTTGGTGTTTTGCTTTCGCGAAAGCGAGCTACTAAAAGCATCTCTAACCAATCCTAAATCATCATGAATCCATAAACTTCTTCCTTGTGTAGCGATAATAAGGTTGTTGTCTTTTACGGCTAAATCGGTCACAGGAACAATCGGTAAATTCATTTGAAAGGATTTCCACGATTTTCCATCATTAGTTGAAATGTATAAACCAGTTTCTGTTCCTGCATAAAGCATTCCTTGTACTTGGTCATCTTCACGAACGACTCTGGTAAAATGCTCTGCTGGAATGCCATCCGTTATTTTTTCCCATGACTTTCCGTAATCTGTTGTTTTGTATAAATACGGACTAAAATCACCTAGTTTGTACCTGGTTGCAGCTACATAACAAGTTGCTGCATCATAGCGGCTAGGTTCTATACTGTTGATCTGAGCCCATTCTGGCATTCCCTTAGGAGTGATGTTTACCCAGTTTTTTCCAGCATCTTTAGAAAGGTGTATCAGTCCATCATCACTTCCTACCCAAAGTTCGCCAGCGTTCAGCGGACTTTCTGCTGCAGCAAAAATGGTACAGTAATACTCTACTCCTGTGTTGTCTTGTGTAATTGGTCCTCCACTAGAAACGAGTTTAGTAGGGTCATTTCTTGTTAAGTCTGGTGAGATGGTTTCCCAACTTTGACCTTCATTGGTCGTAACGTGAACGTTGTTTGAAAAAGCATAAAGCTTATTAGGTTCATGTTGAGAGAATAAAATAGGGAAGTTCCATTGGAAACGGTATTTCATTCCTTCGGCACCATGTCCCATTGGGTTGTCTGGCCATACATTAACGGCGCGTTGGGATTTAGTTTTGTGATTGTATCGGGTCAAGAAACCGCCATAACTACCACCGTATACGATGTCGTTATTTTTAGGATCTATCGCGATGTGTGCGCTTTCTCCACCTGCTGTTTCTTCCCAGTCGCTATCGGAGATACTGCGACCAGTAGTGCGGTGCGGTATTCTAATGGTTCCATTATCTTGTTGTGCCACATAGATGCGGTAAGGGAATGAATCGTCTGTGGCGACTCTGTAATATTGTGCGGTAGGCTGATTGTGATAGGTGCTCCAAGTTTCTCCACCGTCATAAGTGATTTGTGCACCACCATCATCTCCCATAATCATGCGGTTAGGGTCTTCTGGAGCGATCCATAAATCGTGGTGATCACCATGTGGCGCTCGTGCACTGCTAAAGTTTTTTCCTCCGTCGGTACTTTTATGGTAGTTCACGTTTACTACGTATAACTTATCGATGTCTTCCGTATCTGCATAAATACGAGAATAATACCAAGCACGTTGTCTTAGGCTTCTATCATCATTTGTTTTTTTCCAAGTCAGTCCTGCATCATCACTTCGGTATAAACCTCCTTCTTCTTTATTTTCTACAATAGCATAGACTCGGTCTGAACTTACCGGAGAAACGGTAATTCCCATAATTCCTAAAGTTCCTTTTGCAAAGCCTTCATTATTTGAAATTTCCTTCCAAGTCTCCCCATAGTCTGTACTTTTCCAAAGCGCACTACCATCTCCACCACTAGATAGGCTATAAGGTGTGCGTTGTAACCTCCACGTACTTGCATACAGCACTCGTGCATTACTAGGGTCGATGATTAAATCTACGGCACCAGCCATGTCATTAACAAACAATGTTTTGTTCCAAGACTTACCTCCATCAGTACTTTTATAAACACCGCGTTCGTCAGTAGGTTTATAGATGTTTCCTAAAACTGCTGCATAAACGGTATTGGGGTCATTTGGATCAATGGCGATACGCGGTACGTGACGGCTTTGTGGTAACCCAGCAGCTGTCCATGTTTTTCCAGCATCTTCTGTCTTCCATAAACCATAACCGCTGGATACATTTCCACGCACTGTTTTTTCTCCACCACCTACATAAATCACATTATGATCACTAGGTGCCACACTTACCGCTCCTATTGAGCCGCCAAAAAAGCCATCAGAGATATTGCTCCAAGTGCGTCCACCATCCAGGGTCTTCCATACACCACCACCGGTACTACCAAAATAGAACAAGTTAGGTTTTCCAGGAACTCCAGTTACCGCAGCACTTCTTCCGCCACGGAAGGGTCCGAGTAATCTGAATTCTTGTGATTCATAGAGTTTTTGCTCTTCAGGAGGCTCTGGTAACTGTTGAGACTCCGCTTTCGCGAAAGCGAGAATAGTAAAAATAAACAGGAAGTAATAAAGCTTATTCATGGTCAGATAATTTTCTTTAAAGATAATGGATGAATTTGAATTTAGGAAAGAGAAATTTCAAGGACGAGTTCTTTCTCATTTATAAGGGGTTGGTGGGGGTAGGCGCGATATATGTTGGGATTGAAGTGCATACGACAGGTGTTGCTTACCAAGCAGGAATAGAGGTGTACCCTATCAAACCAATTAGCCTACAAGCCTCTTTCAAACAATTTTTTATCCATGAAAGCAATATTAATAAACTGAAATTCCAGTTAAGACACCACAGAAAGAGGACTGCTTATTTTACGGGTTATCAGGATTGCTCTATAGGTGGAGTAAACGCTTCTGGTGTAGTTTTGGGAGTGGATTTTGGCTTTAACAAATAGATATAGGCATTGGTATTTTTTAGGCAGAATGATAAATGTCATTCTTTATTGATTAATGGTTTATTATTTTTAAAATCAAATAATGTTGATGATGATGAGAACCTTAAACACCAGTGAAAAAGCCTCCATACTCCATAACAATTATATAGGGAACTTAGGTTATATATACAATAACAAACCCATTATTGTACCCATCACCTATTTCTATAACGAAGAGCAACATAACATTATCTGTTACTCAGGTAATGGGCATAAAACAAATGCTTTAAGAAAAACAAATGCAGTGTCATTATGTGTGTCTGTTATAGATTCAGTTAACAGCTGGGAATCGGTTTTAGTGCAAGGTATTTATGAAGAGCATACAGGAAGTAGTGCTAAAGCCATCCTTCATCAGTTTTCAATAGGAGTAAAAAAAATTATCTTGAACCAAGAGCAGAGACATTTAGATTTTATCAATCAATTTTCTAGCAGGATATATAATGACGATATACCTATCGTATTTACTATAAACATAGAAGGTATTACGGGTAAAAGGAGGGAATTTCAATCGTAAAGGTAAGTGCTTATTTATTCTTTTTTCCTAAAGGCCATAGGTGATACACCAACTTGGGTTTTAAAAAATTTAGAAAAATGACTGGGCTCGTTATAGCCTAGTTCATAAGAGATTTCTTCAGCACTTTTATCAGAGTACAGCAGTAATCTTTTTGCCTCAGCAGCGATACGCCCATTGATGATTTTCAAGGGCGAGTTCACGTCGTGCTTTTTAAAGAAATTGGAAAGTGTTTTAGGCGATTTAAAAAGCAAGTCGGCATAGTCAGCAACTTGATGTTTTTCTTTAAAATGCTGCTCTACTAGAATATTAAACTTCCTGATGAGTTCCACTTGTTTTACCGATAGAGCCGCCTGATTAGTTTCTAGTTTTATCAATCGAGTTGAGGTGATGAGCATGCGCTTTAAAAGGGTGCGTAACATCTCTCCCTGAATGTGGTCTTTAGTAGCAAACTCTTCTTGGAATAAAACCAACATCGCATTAAAACTGCGTTGATCTTTTTTGTTTAATTCAATTACAGGTGCGTTTGAAGAACCGTAAAACAAAAGCCCCATACAAGAAACTTCAGAATCGTTGTGTTGTATGCAGTAGAACTCCCGATTGAAAATAAAAGCCATCAAACCATCATTTTCTTTAGGGATAGTGACCCTATTTTCAGGCGTACAAAAAAGCACTTGATTCTTTTTAAGAACTATTTCATAGCCGTCTATGGTTAAACGCTCCTGACCTTCCGTACACCATATGATTTTATACAATCCCTTTTCTTGAAGGAGTTGCAGCGATGGGCCACATTGAAAGTTAGTAACAGTAAACCTACCGTCTTCTTTTATGTTATGATGATCTAATTTCATACGCTAAATGTAGGAAGAATATATAACTAAGTTCAAATAAGCCTCAAAATGTCTCATCAATATAAATTTCTTTTAGGAGACCATAGGGAGCCTTGAGGCATTAAGACTTGAGGTGTTTTCTCATGGAGCCTATTCCGCCAGCGTTTACTACTTTAAAGCCTTTTGCCTTCAGTTTTGTAGCGGCGATATTACTTCTTCCACCCATGGCACAATAAACAATAACAGGTTTGTTTTTATCAAGACTGTCTAACTTCTGGTCGATGCCTTGAACAGGGATGTTTTTAGAACCTTCAATATGATTTCCATTAAATTCTGAAGAGGTACGCACGTCCAGTAATAAAGCACCTTCCTTAAGGTACTTTTGAATCATTTCTTTTTTCTTGTTGTTAAATAGCCCGAACATATTTTTATTTTTAAGACGTTTGTTTTTCCATTACTTACCGGCAAAGTAATGAAATGTTATGTGATGCTTGCCAGATTTTATGTTGAAAGGAGACCTGAAACAAAAGACTTAGAAATCATCTCGTTTTTAATTCTTATTTTAGAATCATGGAAGGAATTATAGGGAATATTTTTATTGGTCTTCTGTTAGGGCTGGTGATTATTTACTTCCTAGCAGCAGCAGATAGACAGGAGCAAAATGACAAGCGACAGCAAAGAGGACAAGAGCAAAACAGACGGCAACTTCAACGGGACCAAATACTAAAGGAATTAGCTCATAGGCCATCGGAAAACAGCATACCCAAAACGAAGGCGGTAACATTGCTTTATCAATTTGCAGCCAGTAAAAACCACTTTACTTTAAAAGACATCGAACAGGGTACTAGAATTCTTCAAAGGCATTATGCAGAAAGCATCGAAAATAAGATGGCTTATAAAATGAACTTTCCCGAAAAAGAACTTCTCCGTTTTGAGCCTAAAGAAACCTTACAACTGCTTGCGATCATCAACGAAGCTTTATATAACTCCGTTACTCATTCTCAAGCCAGTTTTGTTTTTAGTATTGCATCTGTAGCACATGGAAAATTGAACGTCATCACACACGATAATGGTATAGGATACGACCGAAGAGTAAACCCAGATCACAACGGAATTAATAGTATTAAAAAAGCTGTGCAAGATTTAAAAGGAGATTTAAAACTGACAAGCAGCATAGGTAACGGTACCATAGTCAACGTAGAAATACCTATTCATTGGTAAAGAATTGTATAGTAGCAGCTACAAAATCAGGAGTAAAATAATAAAATGCTTCACCACTACAATAGTGTCTTTATGTCTGTTACTGCTTGATTTCTTCTAACTTATTAACTCTTCAATTTCTTCAATCAAAAGCCACTGATTTGGATACTCATTTTCAACTCTAACTTTTAATTTTTCTAATAATGGTTTGTTGATCTTATCCTCTTCTCTGAAATGACGTACCTTCTCGTAAAGCTTTTGAATAGCGATTTGTTCTTTAGTAAAAATTGATTTGATCGTTTTGACGTCACTTTCGTGATATACCTGGTCAAAACTGTAATAGTCTGCAGGACCGGCATAAGCACTTGTTATTTCTTTTCCTACGGCTAGGTTCAACATTCCATCTGCTGGTGAAAAGAGAATTTCATCCTTATAACTTACCGTACAATCGATAAACTGAATCAGCATTAATTTACCGTTCACATTACGCTGTCCAGTAACGTTTAACCCTTCTACTTTAATACCACTTTCATAAGTGAATTCAATGCGCTCGTTATCATAGAAGTTATAAGCCTGTAAATCTCGTGGTCCCATATCTTCTATGGCTAGATTAATACCTTTAAGCTTTCCTAGCGGTGATAAGAATCCTTGTTTATGAGTTGCTGTTCCATGACCTATGAGTTCTTTTTCTCGATAAGCCAGTGCACTAGGCCCAGAGGTTTCAAAATACACCACATGATTATCATCGTTAGTAATCATGCGCGTAAAAATACCGCTTACTTGGAGCCCAGTGCTTATTTCTATAGTTCCCAAAGACTTAGAATTAATCAGTTTTTGCAATCCACGATGTCCACCTTTACGTACCGCCATGGTGTTAGCAAACTCTTCTAAGACTTCACTTAAATGAGCAAAATTAGGAGTCACATAGAGATGAGGTTGCTTTCTAGTAATATCAAAATCTTGATAAGCCGCATCAATAGAATAAGGTCTTTTTTCAACGCCAGGTTCTAGACAGCTTTTACTTTCTCCTATACTGGATAATAATCCAGCTCCATATAATTTAGGACTTTCCAGTGTACCTACGAGTCCGTATTCTACCGTCCACCAGTGCAGGTTTCTGACGAGCGACATTTCGCTAGGGGTTACTTTTTTATTTTGCAGACGCTCTATTTCAGCCTCTGCTGCTGCGATTTCTTTATCTAATTTCGCATCTTTCTTTTCACTTCGTACTTCTTTAAGAATAGAAATTTTACGCACTGCTTCATACATCTCATGGTCGTGAGCGCTAGAAATAGCTTTGCTGCCTATCTCGCCAAAACGTCTTAGATATTCTGCATAATCGGGACTCGCGATAATAGGTGCGTGACCCGCTGCTTCATGAATGATATCTGGTGCTGGTGTGTATTCTATGTTGTCCAGCTTTCTAATATCAGCCGCGATGACGAGTATTTTATAAGCTTGAAATTCCATAAATGCCGCTGGTGGTATAAAACCATCTACTGCTACAGCTGCCCAACCTATTTCTTTAAGTATGCGATTCATTCCATACATAGACGGAATATAGTCTATAGAAATACCAGTCTTTTTCAATCCTGCGAGGTAAGAACCATGTGCCACTTGACTCAGGAATTCCACATTTTTGCGCATCACATGACGCCATACTGCTTGATCTTGATAGGTATAAAGCTCGTAGTTTTGTGGCTTTATAAATTGTTTTAAGTGTGGCGGTAATCTGTCAACGAGGGGATTGGTTTCTATATTCTCTAGCATTATATTAGGATAAAGCTCAAAGCTAGGCTAAAACTAATTATTATAATTATGGAACATTGACTTTCACTTAATTTTAATTAGCACCACCTGTATGTTGTAAATACTATGATTCGATATAAGTTGATGACTCTTGTTTTAAAGTAGAAAAGTAACCTGTTACATCTCTTATATTTGCATCTTATGTCTCGCAAAAAACAAATTCTCAAAACCGCTGCACAACTTTTTAAAGATCGAGGTTATAGCGCAGTGACCATGCGTGATCTAGCTGCTGCTATGGATATGAAAGCGGCCAGTTTGTACAACCATATCTCTGGAAAGCAGGAGATTCTCGCCACCTTGATCCTTGAGGTAGCGCAAGAGTTTACTGCGGGCATGGATGCTGTTGAGGAGAATGATAATTCCGCTTTCGCGAAAGCGGAGCAGCTCATCTTATTACACATAAAAATAGCTCTTGAATACACCAACGCATTGGCCGTTTTAAATACCGACTGGATGCATCTGGAAGGGAAACAATACCAGCAATACATACAGCTAAGAAAGAATTATGAGCTCGATTTTAAAAAGATTCTAGAAAGCGGTATCGCTACTGGAGAGTTCAAAAAATTGAGTGTGGAGACCCTGCTTTTTAACCTCTTAAGCACCTTGAGATCTATCTATTTATGGATACCAAAAAAGTCGACGACCGAAGTAGCCGACCTTAAAAAAGAGTTGCCTCAAATATTACTTACAGGAATTAGTTCTTAGCTTTTTCTTCCTCTAATGTTGGATAGTCTGTATAACCTTCACGACCTTGAGAGTAGAAGGTATCTTGATTCCAATCTGCTAGTTCAGCGTTCTGTTCAAATCGATGAGGTAAATCTGGGTTGGAAATAAATAACTTTCCAAAAGCTACTAAATCTGCAGTTCCTTCTTCTATAACTTTATTTCCAGAGTTATGATCAAATTCACTGTTGATCATAAGATTACCTTTATAAATGGGTCTGTAATGTCTTGCAATATGACTTTCTAGAAATTTGATATCACTCACATCTGTAAAAGGTTCTGATAAATGAAGGTAAGCAAGATCGTGATCGTTCAAGCGATTGATGAGGTAATCAAAAAACGGAATGGTATCTGGAGTGCCATGAATTCCAAAAACACCATTCAAAGACGGGTTTAAACGACAGCCTATCCTGTTTTCAGGAAAGGATTCTTTTACAGCTTCAATAATTTCAAAAAAGAATCGAGCTTTATTTTCAGGACTACCACCGTACGCATCAGTTCTTAAATTGGATTCATTGTTAAAGAATTGATGTATCAGATAACCATTTGAACTGTGAATTTCTACACCGTCAAATCCTGCTTTTTTTGCATTTGCAGCTGCTTGACCAAATTCTTTAACCGTTTGATGAATTTCTTCAATAGTCATGGCATGAGGTGCAACAGTTTGTTTCTTTTCACCTAAAGCGTTTCTAAGTTCTATTTCTGGATTCACGGCACTTGGTGCCCATGGCAGTTCTCCGTTGTGATAGTCTGGTAAAGAAGTGCGACCCACGTGCCACAGCTGCATAAATATCTTGCCATCTGTCTTATGCACACTGTCTACTACTTTTTTCCATCCTTCCACTTGTGCATCATTGAAAATTCCAGCCACAAAAGGATAACCTCTTGCTTTTTCTGAGACTTCACTACCTTCAGTAATGATGAGTCCAGCTCCCGCACGTTGTGTGTAGTAATCTATATGTTTTTGATCTGGTGCTTGATGTTCATTTGTTGCTCTACATCTCGTTAATGGAGCCATAACGACTCTATTTTTTAATTCTACAGCACCTATGGTTATTGGCTTTAATAATGCTTGTTTATCCGTCATAATTTTCTTTTACGTAAAGATATTGTAGGTACAAGTAAAAGGAGTCAAGACTGCGTTAATTGTATTTTCTTTATAGTAAAAGCACTCCTGATACCTATTAAAATAAGCTTTTCTTAGAAAAAAAGCTGTAGCGCAAACCTATAGACAGAGTAAGGAAATGATCTTTATCATAAAACTCTTGTATTTGCGGGCTGCTGTCAATATCATAATATAGTTGACGGAATTCTACATCTATAAAACTGGAAATATTGTTGTTCAACTGATAGTTGATGCTCGTTCCAATAATAATCATAGCAGCATTTTCTTCAAACTCCTTATTTAGATAGGCTGTTTTCTGATTTAACTTAATATCTGCATATTTTATATTTGGTGATACGGACCAGACTTCACTTAATGGAATTAAATAACCTATGCCTATAAAGGTTCCTGTCAAATTTGTTTGTTCCACTAAACCCGAAACACTACTGTCTAAGTTTTTATGATAGGTATTGAACATACCTAAACCCAATTGAAAAGATTTATAAAATTGCCAATCGGCCTGAATATTAAACCCCAACGCAGGTGAGTCTGCACTAGAAATATAACTTTTACCTAAACTATAGTCGGTTTGAAAACCTGCTTTAAAATGAAATTGTTGTTTTATCTCTGATTCATTCCACTTCGCATCAAGTGAATCCACAACTTCTTGAGCTATAGAATGGTGGCTGAGTAGGAAAAGACTAATAATTAATAGTAAATACCGCATCGTCTTGATTGATTAAAAATAATTGCTCTTGTTGCAGACCATCTATAGCATAGGAAACCCGTATTTGAGTATCTAGTAGCACATCATTATTTGTGGTTATGCTGTTGATTCCATCCTCTTTCATTTGACCAAATTCTTGATGACACTCATTGGATCGTGTTCTGTTTTCATAACCCCTATAATACTCTAAGCACTCAGAATTTGTGTAAAATAAGCTTACGTTTTCAAGAAGGTTGGTCGAGTTTTGATCTATAAAATTTACAGTAACAGGCACACCTTGCGTAATGGTAACTTCAGGAAAGATGTGATCTTGGTTGTATTGATAGTCAGCATATGCAAATACAAAAGAGTGTTGGTAACTCGCATCTTTAAGACGTACAATAAATCCATTGTCGCCACTTCTAGAATCTCCTGGAAATGCATCAAAACTTCTAAGTCCAGTTTCTAATACTATAGCATTAAATTCACCATTAGTATCTGTGATTGAAGTGCCAAGTAAAAGCTTGTTTTGAACGGCTAGAATTTCTATTTCTTCGTTTATAACCGGTTGGCCTGAGGTATTGATTATTTTACCTTGAACATAGGCTCGATTTTGAGCGCTGTATTCTGCAGCTGGAGAAGAACTTCCAGAGCTACAGGAGGTTATAGTGAATACAATCAGAACGAGTATGTAACAAAAAGCATCTTTTTTCACAAGTCATTTTTTTATAATAACGTAACTCTCCTTCTGATATTGTTCTTATAAATGTCTGTTAGCCAGTTCTTTCTCGATATCAGCTAGTGAGAATCCTTTTGCTTTGAGTAAAACGAGATAGTGATACATCAAATCGCCAGCCTCGTAGATAAAGTCTTCTTCTTTCCCATTAATGGCATCTATAACTGTTTCAACTGCTTCTTCGCCTACTTTTTGAGCGACTTTATTAATGCCTTTTTGAATCAAAGAATAGGTGTAAGAACCTTCTACTTTATCATCAATACGCTGGTGGATTATTTTTTCTAAATCATTGATAGTAAACCTGTTTTCTGTTTCGCTTTCGCGAAAGCGAGTTTCATTAACAGCATCAAAACAACTCAGCTCACCTGTATGGCAAGTAGGCCCATGAGCGTTTGCATGAATCAAAATCGCATCTTGATCACAGTCTATTTTAATAGCCACTACATCTAGATAATTCTGTGAAGATTCTCCTTTTGTCCAAAGTCGCTGCTTGCTACGCGAGTAAAAAGTCACTCTGTTTTCAGCTTGTGTTTTTGCAAAAGCTTCTTTATTCATATAGCCCAGCATCAAGACTTTTTTGCTCATTGCATCTTGTATAATCACCGGTAGTAATCCGTTTTCTGCTTTATTCCAATCTAATTTCATAGCTACAATTTTCTTGCAGGCAGAAGTTTTAAATTCCCACCTCAATGTTTTTAATTTCGTTTTTCAGGCTGACACAGGACGATATTGAATTTGTCATTCCACCACAGAGCGGAATCGCCTTGTTCTATCTTAATTCTAGTTAACTATTCGACAACTCGCACTGCAACTCCAACTTCAACCAACTGCTTTTTCAACTCAGGAACTGGCAATTCTCCAAAGTGAAATATACTCGCGGCTAGTCCAGCACTAGCTTCGGTGTCTTTAAATAACTCTTCAAAATGAGCTGCTGTGCCACCACCTCCTGAGGCAATTATAGGAATGTTTAATTTCCTAGAAATCAAATCAGTCAATTCTAATGCAAATCCGTTTTTGGTGCCGTCATGATCCATACTGGTTAACAAAATTTCCCCAGCACCTAGGCGTTCTATTTCTTCGCACCAAGCAATGGTTTCTAAAGCTGTTTCCACACGCCCTCCAGCTACAAAAACTTTGTTTGTGAAGCCGTTGAGTGATGCTTCTGTTGGATCATTTATTTCGATACGTTTGGTATCCACCGCAACTACAACGCATTGACTGCCTAATTCTGCCGCTAGTTCACTAATTAATTCAGGTCGTTTTACGGCTGCGCTATTGATCGCAACTTTATCGGCACCAGCTTTAATGATTTCCTTAGCTAGGGCCACGTCATTAATACCGCCTCCTACTGTAAATGGAATGTTTAAAACAGCAGCTATTTCTTTTACTAATGGTACGAGCGTATCTCGTTTTTCAATAGTTGCTGTAATGTCCAAGAAGCACAACTCATCAGCTCCTTGATCTGCATATTGTTGAGCAAGAGCTACAGGATCACCAGCATCTCTTAATCCAACAAAGTTAATTCCCTTTACAGTGCGTCCGTCCTTGATATCAAGGCATGGTATGATTCTTTTTTTTAGCCCCATTGTCTTGCAAACATTTCCCCAAAAGGGAAACTTTTTTTGTCCTTCCGCTCAAGAGCGGAATCGGTTAATATTATATTTTAAACCAGTTTGTCAACCAGCTATATTCCCGTTTTTACGGTAATTATTTATTCCAATCTTCCTCTAAAATTCCAAACTCATAATTATCACTCCAGCCACTTTTTAAAGGCAAATTTTTTCTTTGTATTCCTTCTACAACAAAGCCACATTTTTCTAGCACTCGTTTTGAAGCCTGATTTTCAACCGCACATCCGGCTTCAACTCTATGAAGTTGGTGTTCTTCAAAACAGGCTTTTAAAAGTGTCTGAATAGTCTCTGTAGCATAACCCTTATTCCAGAACTTAGGATAAAACTTCATCCACAATTCTGCTTTAGCATATTTTTTAGAGCTCTTTATGATACCGCAAAACCCAATAAAATCCTTACTGTCTTTCAATTTGATAGAGTAGGTGAGTTTGCTGACTTCTTTTTGCTTTTGTGCTTTAATGGCTTCATCTAGTAATTGCTGAGAGACTTCTATACTTTCAGGAATTCCCAAGGTATTGAATTGATCTACTTCAGGTATGCTATGTAAGGCATGAAATTCTTGTAGATCACTTACCTTTAAAAGTTGATATGTCAAGCGGTCGCTATACAAACGCTCTTAATTCTTTAAAGGATATTCTGCCTTCATAAAATGCTTTACCAACTATAGCTCCTTCACACCCCATTTCGCGTAAGCGATGTAAATCATCCACCACCGCAACACCACCAGAAGCGATTAATTTGATGTCATTCCGCACTTGATGCGGAATCTGCTGGTCATCACCTAGATTTTTATTTAACTCGAGAATCTTCTCATATAACTCATAGCTAGGTCCGGCCAGCATGCCGTCTTTTGCAATATCTGTACAAATGATGTATTCGATTCCTTTTTTGTTCCATTCGGTAATAAAGGAAACCACTTCTAACGCACTACTTTCTAACCATCCATGTGTTGCAATCATGCCGTCTTTTGCATCAGCACCCAAGATGATTTTATCACTTCCATAGTTGGAAATCCATCCTTCAAATCTAGCGGCATCTTTAACGGCAATACTGCCGCCAGTAACTTGTTTTGCTCCGCTTTCAAATACTACTTTGATATCTTCATCGGTTTTTACGCCACCGCCAAAATCAACCTGCAAACCAGTCTGACCAGCGATACGCTCTAATATTTTCCAATTTACCACATGGCTGCTTTTAGCACCATCCAGATCTACCAAGTGCAGGTGTTTAATTCCGTTGGCCTCAAATTCTTTAGCCACCTCAAGAGGGTCTTCGTTATAAACCGTTTTTTGGTTGTAATCACCTTGTGAAAGGCGCACGCATTTACCGTCTATGATATCTATTGCTGGTATTATTCTCATGTATTCTCATGCAGATGGGAATCTCAACGATTTACCACCTGCTTTTATTTAGTTACTATATGATTCAATCCTTTTGTACGCAGGCAAGAATCTTTTAAATTCCAGCAGCTGCATTTTTTTCTATCCATTGTCCAGAGGACCTTTTCCTAAAAAGGAAAATAAACGGGTTTTTATTTTATTAATCCTTCCGCTTCATAGCGCCATAGTTAGGTGTTTACTCTGTCTTCTGAGGTTTCTTTTCTCAACTCTTAAGGGTGGAAACCTTTATCTTTCTCAACACTAAAGCTGGTTGTCAAACCAGCTAGATTCCTACATTTACAGGAATGGATATAAAATTCTTCAAAATCTGCTCGCCAACTCCAGCACTTTTCTCTGGGTGAAATTGAGTGGCATAAAAATTATCTTTTTGCAACATACTGCTAAAAGGTAAGATATAGTCACAAACGCCAATCGTGTGTTCACAAATCTCGGCATAATAAGAATGCACATAGTACACATCTGCTTGCTTTGGTAATCCTTGCATAAGAAGCGATCCCTGATCTACGACCCCTGATTTTAGATTTTCGTTATGCGCTAATCGATCTTCAGTGTTTAAAAAATTCCATCCCATATGCGGTACTTTTTCGCCTTGAGAGTTGCCGCTTTGAGCTTGTCGAAGCGCTCTTGAAGGGCGGAATAATTTAACCGCGGTATCAAAAATACCTAAACAATCTGTATTCCCTTCTTCACTGTGATTACACATCAATTGCATTCCCAGACAAATTCCTAATACAGGTTGTTTTAACTCTTTCAACACCTTGTCCAATCCGCGTTCTCGCAAGTATTTCATTGCTGTTCCAGCTTCACCTACGCCTGGAAAAATCACCTTGTCTGCTGCCTGCAATTCTGCAGGATCATCAGTAACTTTGTTTTCAATTCCTAAGCGATGGAGCGCGTTTGTCACACTACCTATATTACCGGCATTATATTTTACAATCGCAATCATAAAGTTCCTTTTGTGCTGGGTAATTTCCCGTCGCCTGTTTGTTTTACGGCCATTTTTATAGCCTTAGCAAATGCTTTGAAAAGCGACTCAATTTTGTGGTGTTCGTTATCTCCTTCTACTTTCATATTCAGGTTGCATTTTGCGGCATCGCTGAATGATTTAAAGAAGTGAAAGAACAATTCTGTAGGCATATCGCCTACATATTCGCGTTTAAAATCGGCTTCCCAAACAATCCATGGACGTCCACCAAAGTCTATTCCCACTTGTGCTAGCGAATCGTCCATAGGCAGCAAAAAGCCATATCTGTTGATTCCTTTTTTGGAGGATAAAGCTTTCGCGAAAGCGTCACCTAAAGCAATCGCCGTATCTTCTATAGTGTGGTGCTCGTCTATTTCTAAATCACCCTTTACCTTAATGTCCAAATCTAGCGATCCATGACGTTGCAGTTGCTCCAGCATGTGATCGTAAAATTTTAAACCGGTATCAATCGTCCCGTTTCCAGAGCCATCTAGGTTTAAAACGATGTTGATATCGGTTTCATTGGTTTTGCGAGTCACCTGTACTTTACGAGGTTGACCACGTAGAAATTCAAAAACCTCTTTCCAAGAATCAGTTTTTAAAACGACCAACTCATCTTCAAATTTTGTAGTATCAGTAATCGATGGTAATTGAATTCCTTTACAACCTAGATTTTTTGCAAGCTGCATATCGCTGTTACGATCACCGATAACAAAACTATTCTCCAGGTCGTAATCACCTTTTATATAATGAGTCATTAAACCAGTTTCTGGCTTGCGAGTAGGTGCCTTTTGTTCTGGAAAAGAGCGGTCTATCAATACTTCACTAAAGTGGACGCCCTCATTTTCTAAGACATTCATCATTAAATTATGAACGGGCCAAAATGTATCTTCAGGAAAACTATCTGTTCCCAAACCATCTTGATTGCTTACCATGACGAGTTCATAATCCAGTTCTCTAGCGATGCGGTGCAATTGAGTAATGGCCATAGGCAAAAACTCTAGCTTTTCATAACTGTCCAGTTGATAATCTACTGGTGGTTCTTTTACAATCGTACCATCTCGGTCTATAAATAATACTTTTTTCATAGGTCAAGCCTTTGTTGAATGGCTTCGGTTTTAATTATTCTAATTCTTTTTAAATGTGCTCAGCGCCTTTATCACTTCTTCACATTCTTTTCTCGTTCCTACTGTAAACCTTAATGTATCGGCTATCTGACTGCTGCGATTGCGTATGATAACCTCGTTATCGCGCAGGTAATTATATACTTCAGTAGCGTTTTCTACTTGAGCTAGTAAGAAATTTGCTTCACTAGGATAGACCTCATTGATGAAGTCAAAACTCTTTAAATGTTCAGCAAGAAAAGCTCTGTTGGTGATGATTTCTTGGATGTCATTTTGAGTTTTATCAGATTGCAGTAGCCTTTCTAAAACAGCTCTCTGTGAGAGTTCATTTACATTATAGGGAGGCTTTGTTCTATTGAATAGCTCTATAATTTCTGTTGAGGCAAAGGCAAAACCCACTCGTGCTCCAGCGAGTCCATGCGCTTTAGACATGGTTTGTAATACCACTAAATTGGGATAATCTTCTAATCTATTGATAAAACTAATATTCTCTGTAAAATCTTGATAGGCTTCATCAACGACTATAATACCATTAAAGGCACCAAATAACCGATCCAATTTGCGTTGGTTTTCTAGCATTTCAGCTTCAAACTCTGGTGCAAATGGCATGTCCATCATTCCGCCACGGGTGTAGTTTTGTGCTTCCCAGTCGTGCTTTAAATCGGCTTTAAGAAGTGCATTTCCTGTCGGGTTATTAGGAGAACAAATCCAAATAATCTTTATTGAAGAGTCATTGCGCACTTGTTGCGCAATCGCTTCTAAATCCATCGAAAAGTCCTTGCACAACGGCACTTTTAAGACCTCTACATCGTTAATTGCAGCACTCACTTCATACATTCCATAAGTAGGAGGGCAGGTAATAACGCTGTCTTTTCCTGGTTCACAGAAAATACGGTACAATAAATCAATGGCCTCGTCGCTACCATTACCAACAAAAATTTGGCTTTTGGAGAGGTTTTTTTGTTTTGCGAGTTCTTCTTTAATCGAAGACTGCAATGGGTCTGGATACCTGTTCAAATCTCCTTTAGGATTCTCATTTGCATCCAGTAAAGTCAACTCCTTTTTCCCATTACCATACAGGTCAAATTCGCTACGCGCACTAGAATACGGCTGCAGGTTCCAGATGTTCTTACGGACTATGTTTTCTAAGTTAAATTCCATTTTTTATGTTGTTGCATTTAAGCCCCATTGTCCTGCGGACATTTCCCCAAGGGGAAAGTAATTTGGTCTCACTGCGCTCGTTGATTAAAAGTCCCTCCCTCTGGAAGGGATTTAGGGTTGGCCTCAATGCTCTTTAGTCGAATCGACACCGCGTTTTTATGTGCGTCAAGACCTTCTGCAGCAGCCATTTGTTCAACGGCTGGGCCTAAGTTTTTAATGCCTTGAGCGGTCGCTTTTTGATAGGTTACTTTATTTACAAAGCTATCGACTGACACACCACTGTAATTGCGGGCATATCCATAAGTAGGCAGGGTATGGTTGGTTCCGCTGGCATAATCTCCTAAACTTTCACAGGTATAAGAACCTATAAAAATTGAGCCAGCTACTTGAATTTGTTCTGCTACTTCGTCAGCATTTACAGTGTTTATAATCAAGTGCTCTGGGGCATAGGCATCCGACCAATGGATGCATTCTTCCATGTTTTTTAAGACTATAGTTTTGCTGTTCTCTATAGCTTTTTCTGCTGTTTGCTTTCGCGAAAGCGTGCTTAGTTGTATTTCTAATGCGGTATTCACAGCCTCGCTTAAGCTCAAAGAGTCTGTTAAAAGGATGACCTGAGAATCTGGTCCATGTTCTGCTTGGGCAAGAAGATCTGAAGCTACAAATTCTGGATTGGCATCTTTGTCAGCGATGATCAACACTTCTGACGGTCCAGCGGGCATATCGATAGCTACACCTTGTTGTTGAGCGAGTTCTTTGGCTCTAGTGACGAAGGCATTTCCAGGTCCGAAAATTTTATCTACTGCAGGAATACTCTCCGTACCATAAGTCATTGCTGCGATAGCCTGTGCTCCACCAGCTTTATAGATCTCCGTTACTCCACAAAGGTTAGCGGTGTACAATACAGCAGGATGGATAGCGCCATGAGCATCAGTAGGACTGCATAAAACGACTTTTTTATTGCTCGCTATTTTTGCAGGAATAGCGAGCATTAAAACCGTTGAAAAAAGAGGAGCAGAACCGCCAGGTATGTACAAGCCTACTTTTTGAATAGGCAAGGATTTTCTCCAGCAAGTCATTCCGGGCATGGTTTCTACGACCGGATACTCCTTGGTGTAGTTTGCTTCGTGAAATTTGTAAATATTTTGATAAGCCGTTTGAATGGCGGCTTTTAATTCTGGAGCAATTTGTTCGCTCGCTTTTTCAATTTCTTTTTCAGTGACTCTGAGAACACTAAGTGTTGCTTTGTCAAATTTCTCAGCAAAAGCAAATAAGGCCAGATCGCCGTTGTCTCTAACCAATTGAATGATGTCTTTTACAGCAGTTTCCACTTGAGTGCGTTTTTGTTGAGGACGTTCTAATAATTGCTGTTGTTGCGAATGGTCTGGATTAGAAATAATTTTCATTAGGCTATTAATTTTTCAATTGGAATGACTAATATTCCTTGTGCACCCGCGTCTTTTAACTGATCAATCACATTCCAAAAGTCATTTTCTTCAATAACAGAGTGCAAACTTGACCAGCCTTCTTCAGCTAGTGGTAAAACGGTTGGGCTTTTCATACCGGGTAAAAGTGCTGATATTTCATCAATCTTATCATTAGGTGCATTAAGTAAAATGTACTTGCTTTTTTGTGCATTTTGTACAGCTTCCATTCTGAAAAGCAGTTTGCCTAATAAGTCGTTTTTCTCGGAGTTCAGGTTGGGATTAGAAATTAAAACAGCCTCACTATACATGACCGTTTCTACTTCTTTAAGTCCATTCATGAGTAGGGTAGAGCCTGTTGAAACGATATCACAAATTCCTTCGGCCAGTCCTATCCCTGGAGCAATCTCAACAGACCCACCTATCTCTTCGGTTGTGGCATTGATGCCTTTATCGGCAAAGAACTTTTTAACGATGGTCGTATAGCTACTGGCTACTTTTTTACCATTGAACCATTCTAGGCCGGTATAATCTACGTCTTTTTGAACCGCTAGACTCAACCTACAACCTGCAAAACCCAATTGTTTGATGACATCTACTTTTTGATCCTTTTCTTCTACTTCGTTCAATCCAAGAATTCCTAAATCTGCAACTCCATTTGCTACATATTGCGGAATATCATCGTCACGTAAGAAAAGAATTTCCATAGGGAAGTTTTTTGCTTGAGTTGATAATTTGCGACCGCCATTGTCAAATTTGATTCCGCAATCTTTTAAAAGTTGCAAAGATTTATCTGATAGTCGCCCTGATTTTTGTACTGCTATTCTGATCATAATTTTTGTTGTCATTCTATCTTAGAATGTTGTTTAAGCTGTCTACAGATATTTTAAAGTTTTCAAATTTAAGAAAACAAAAAAACCGTCTGAAACAGACGGTTTTTAAATATGTTTGAAATACATCAATACATTTTATCTCGCCTGGCGGTAAGTTAAAAAATGATGGTGATGTACGTTTTGTGCTCTCATTATAATGCAAACATAAGTCTGAAAAATGAATATTGAAAGTTTATCCTACTTTATTGATAGGTTTTAACTCAATTTTAAATGATACCTCTTTAGATCTATTCTTAATTTATTTAATAGAGGCAACAAAAGTTGCAGCTGCATGAGAAATGTCTTCTACATCAGTTATTTGTCTGATAAACTCACTTCCTATAATTGCGCCGTTCACATACTTGCAGGCATCTTGAAAGTTTTGTTTGTTTGTGATGTTAAAACCTGTAAGAACAGGTGTGTTAAGATTCATTCCCTTGAGTTTACCTAAATAGTCTGCCGCCGCAGAAAAGTTTGTTTTAGAACCTGTCGTACTTGCAGAACTTACCGCATAGATAAAACCGTTAGAGTTTTTATCTATTTCTCTAATACGCTTATCTGAAGTTTGTGGAGTTACTAAAAATATATTGCTGATGTTGTACTTTTCAAACGCCTCTTTAAATTCTGTCTGGTAAATTGACATAGGTAAGTCGGGTACGATCAAGCCGTCTACTCCAACTTCTTGACAGCGTTTACAAAATGCTTCAAGCCCGTATTGCATTACCGGGTTCAAATATCCCATCAAAAGCAATGGTACTTTTGCCGTATGATTTTCTAATTGAGAAAATAACTTCTCTATAGACATGCCATTTTCTAGAGCAATTTTACTGCTTTCTTGAATAGTAGGGCCATCTGCTAATGGGTCACTAAATGGTATTCCTATTTCCACTAAGTCTACTTTAGAATTTTCTAACGCAGTTAGCAGGGGAATGGTATCTTCTAATTGAGGATATCCAGCGGTATAGAATATATTTAACAAACCTTCAGGCTTGTGTTGGAGTAATTCCGTGAGTTTGTTTTTCATAATTCATTCCTCTTATTTTGTCTGCTCATTGCATGGGTTCAGACCGAAGTGAGTGACCTTTTTAAAATGATCACTTGCGATTAATGGATGTATTTGTTCTTTCTTAACTTAAGAAATAAATTAGCTTCCTAGGGAAGATAAAAATTTAAAGTAAATTCAATTCCTCCATATACGTGTTCATATCCTTATCACCACGACCAGATAAGTTGATAACTACTCGGTCGGTAGGTTTTAAATCTAAGTCTTTCAATACTGAAAATGCATGAGCCGTTTCTAAAGCAGGAATAATTCCTTCCATACGACTTACTTCCACAGCTGCGATAAGTGCGTCTGCATCAGTTACTGCCATATATCGTGCCCGTTCAGATACTTTTAACCATGCATGCGCAGGACCTATTCCAGGATAATCTAATCCAGCAGAAATACTGTGTGGTTCGACCACCTGTCCATCTTTATCTTGCATCATGATAGACCGACTGGCGTGTAATACCCCCGGAGTTCCTAATGTCAAGGTAGCTGCTGTTTTATTAGTATGAATACCTAATCCAGCTGCTTCTACACCTATTAATTGCACTTCTTTATCATCTAGAAAATGATAAAAAGCTCCCATGGCATTTGATCCACCACCCACGCAGGCAATCACATAATCTGGTAAGCCGTCCATCTGGTTTTTGATCTCTTCAGAAATAACGGACTGATAACGAGCTACCATATCTGGATATGGATGCGGTCCAACTACAGAACCTATGATATAATGAGTGTTTTCTGGGTTGTTAATCCAGTCGCGCATCGCTTCATTAGTAGCGTCTTTTAAAGTCTTAGATCCACTTGTAGCAGGTCGTACTGTTGCTCCTAGCATTTTCATACGGGCAACATTAGGCGCTTGACGTTTGATGTCTTTTTCACCCATGTAGACGATACACTCCAGGCCTTTTAAAGCACAAACCGTAGCAGTGGCGACACCGTGTTGTCCGGCACCTGTCTCTGCAATGATTCTTTTTTTGCCTAGTTTTTCAGCAAGTATAATCTGTCCAATGGTATTATTGATCTTATGTGCACCAGTATGACATAAATCTTCTCGTTTTAACCAGATTTCTGCACCATACTTAGCTGATAACCTTTTTGCTAGGAAGAGGGGAGTAGGGCGACCTACGTAATCTTTAAGCAATTGATGAAACTCTTTTTGAAACTCTGGTGATTTTTCAATCTTTAAATAGTTTTCTTGAAGTTCTTCAATATTAGGATAGAGTAATTCTGGAATGAATGCACCACCGAATTCTCCATAAAATCCTTTTTCATCTACTTGATAGCTCATTTTCTTAGTTTTTCTATGAATGTTTTTAGTTCTGCTATGTTTTTAAGGCCAGGTTGTGACTCAAATTTTGAGTTGAGATCTACTCCTAAAAACATATTGTGTTTTATTTTTTTAATGGTTTCAGCATCGCTTTTTGAAATACCTCCACTTAATAAAAAGGGCACGTCTCCTTTATATGAGTCGAGAATTTGCCAATTAAATTTCGTACCACTACCACCATAATCTGGTGTCGCCGTATCTAACAAAAAGAATAATTTTCCTTGATAAGTTCTTGCGAGTTCTTGCCACTCTATTAAACCTTCAAAATCAAAACCTTCTGAGATTTGAAAAGCTTTAAATATTTTAAGATCTATTTCTAGTAAGGCTTTCGCGAAAGCAACATCTTCATCACCATGTAATTGAATAACATCTAATTCCAAGGGTATGATATCCTGAAGAATGTTTTCAAAAGTTTCATTTACATAAACACCGACGGTCCCTTTGTTCATGGTTTGTTGAGCTATTTTATCTCTTTGCTCATCAGAGACAAACCTCTTGGATTTTGGGTAGCGTATAAGCCCCATAAAGTCTATATCTAGTTCCTGCAATTGATTGATGTTTTCTATGTCGCGCATACCGCACACTTTGATCATCATGAGTTGATCGCTTTTATAAACTGCTCACAACTTGCTCCAGGCTGCTCTGTTTTCATAAAGTTTTCACCTATTAAAAAGCCTTGAAAACCTAAGGTTTTAAGTTCCTTCACCACTTCTGGATTTGAAATACCACTTTCTGATATGGCGATAACACCTGGAGGAAAGTGAGGTAATAGCTTTTTACTGTTTTGAATATCTGTTTGGAACCTTTTCAAATCTCGATTGTTGACACCGATGACATATTTTTCAATATTAAAGGAATCAGTAACTTCTTTGATTCTATTAAGTTCTTCTAAATCGTGAACTTCAAAAAGAATCTCCAGTCCTAAATTCATTGCCTCTAACGACATCGTCTTAAGCTCTTCATTATTCAAACAAGTTGCTATAAGAAGAATAGCGTCTGCACCAAATGCTTTTGCTTCATGAACTTGATATAAATCTATCATGAAGTCTTTACGCAATATTGGAATGTTCAATACAGTTCTAGCATCAATTAAATCTTGTAATGTGCCGCCAAAAAAAGGCTGATCAGTCAAACAGCTTATAGCGCTTGCGCCAGCACTTTCATATCCTTTTACTATTTCTTCCAGATTCATTGGACAATTAAAAGAACCTTTGCTAGGACTTTGTCTTTTATGTTCAGCAATAATACCGCTGCCGCTTTTAAGGCTTTGGTACAATGAAACTACTTCTCTGGAATAGGAAGGCATTTCTCTTAACTCAGAAAGAGAGGTCGTTTGCTTTCTAGCTTTTAGATCTTGAGCTGTTTGAGTAATTATTTTTTTAAGAATGTCTTCCATGGTTTATTGTTTGGGTAGAACACATTCCACCCTTGATTGTTTTACTAGATGCGTTCTTCGGTTACTATTTGAGTTCCATTAGTTTTTTAAAGCTTTTCAGAGCTTTTCCAGATTCTAAAGATGTTCTAGCTAGTTCTACTGCTTTTATGATCTCTATATCTTTTGCCACTGAAATAGCTGTTGCAGCATTTGCGATCACTACATTTTTTTGAGCAGCAGTAGCCTTATTATTAAGAACATTCATAAAAATATGCGCAGCGTCTTCAACGGTTTCTCCCCCGTAAATATCTGATTGTTTCAAAAAATCCATACCAAAATCAGCAGCAGATAAATCACTAACACCATTGTTTCTTGCAAGTCGTACTTTGCCGGTAAGACTTACTTCATCGTAGCCTTCATGCGCATGTAAAATGGCATATTTTTTATCAGTCTCCGACTGAAAAAGGTATTCATAGTTGCGCGCGAGCTGCAAATTGAAAACACCTACACTTTGTAATTTTGGTTTTGCTGGATTTACTAAAGGGCCAAGCATATTGAAAAAAGTTTTCACCCCCAGTTGTTTTCTAATGGGTGCTACAGCTTTCATCGCAGGATGAAATAGAGGTGCGTGTAAAAATGTAATGTTAGCTGCGCTAATTTGCTTTCTTAAAATAGCCTGGTCATTGGAAAATACAAATCCTAAGTGTTCCATTACGTTTGACGAGCCACTTACCGAGCTCACCCCATAATTGCCGTGTTTTGCTACTGGAATACCTGCACCAGCAGTAACAAAACTAGCGAGTGTACTTATATTAAAAGTGTTTTTTCCATCACCACCAGTTCCGCATAAATCTATAGGATTAAACTCTTTTAAATCAATGAGATTTGCTTGCTCAAGCATGGCGTCTCTAAATCCAGCGAGCTCTTCTACGGTAATACTGCGCATTCCATAAACGGTAAGGAAAGCTGCTATTTGTGAATCGTTCACCGAGCCGCTGGTAATGGCGGTAAGGATGTCATAAGCGGCTTTTCTTGAAAGTGTGCCGTGATTAAATAATTCATTTAATATATCCTTCATTCTATAAGGTTGCTATAAAGTTCTTAAGCATGGTTTTCCCTTGAGGTGTCATGATACTCTCCGGATGGAATTGTAAGCCGTAAATAGGTAATTCTTTATGCTTCAATGCCATGATTTGACCGTTCTCATCAGTTGCAGTAATTTCTAAAATATTAGGAAAGCTATCGTTTTCAGCAGCCCATGAATGGTAACGACCAGCTTCAAATTCTGAATCTATATCGTTAAAAATTTCATTTCCATTATGGGACATTTGAGTAGCAACCCCATGATATACTTTTTCAAGATTGATGATTTTTCCACCAAAGACCTCTGTAATAGCCTGGTGTCCTAAGCAAATCCCTAATAGCGGTTTTTTATCCTTCATATGGTTAATAATCGATATCAGATTACCCGCTTCACTTGGGATTCCCGGCCCCGGAGAAAGTACGATAGCGTCATAGGGTTCACATTCTTGAGGGGTGATTTTATCATTGCGCACTACAGTAAGTTGTGTACCCAATTCCTCTAAATAGTGGACTAAATTGTAAGTAAAAGAATCGTAGTTATCTATTAATAAAATATTTTTACTCATTTTCTATAACTTTTATCGATCCATCCTTTTCAATTTGTGCTATCGTTTTTTCTCCACTTGGACAATAGGTGACAACTCTAAGGTCAGAAGTGATTTTCCCTTCACAGCTGAGATCGCCGATAGTAGATGCTACAACCATTTCATCTTTAATTTTTCCGTCCTTACTGTACGTTCTTACCAAAAAGCCGTATTCATTTTTGTTTTCGGCTAATTGACTTCTAGTGAATACTCTTACTTTTATAACATCATTTTGATAGATAGGAGGTGCCACTTTTATTTCGCTTGTAAAAATCCGGTAGTAATCCTTTTCATCAAAAAGGAAAATTGCGCTATCTTTTATTTCATTAAACTCTAGATTTGGCAGGTAGGTCATACTCTCCAGGCCATCTTTCTCTATGATCTTGATGTCAATAAGGTCTTTCTTCTCCGTTTGACAAGAAAAAAGAAAAGAGGAAATAAATAAAATGCCGCCTACTATTTTAATTGTTTTCATAATTTTAATTTGCTTTGGTTATAGCACTTCTAAGTGCATTGGTTTTATGATATACTTCTTGGGTTTCGTTTTCTATATTACTTTCTACTACTACACCTGCTCCAGCTCTGAAGACCAGTTTATTTTCTCTTGATAAAATACTTCTGATGATAATGGCGTGGTTAAAATTACCATCAAATCCTAAGTAACCTATGGCACCACCATAAAACTCTCTGGAAGATTGTTCATATTGATCGATCAATTGCATGGCTCTGTATTTAGGAGCGCCACTTAATGTACCAGCCGGAAAGGTATCACCTATAAGTTGAATTTTATCCTTTTCATTTATGATACCACTCACTTTACTAACCATATGAATAACATGAGAATAAAAGTGAATATTTTGATAATCCTCTACCACCACATTTTTTGCATGGCGGCTCAAATCATTTCTGGCGAGATCTACCAGCATCATATGCTCAGCTGCTTCTTTGGGATCCTTTTTTAATTCTTCGGCAGCTTTTAAATCGGCGGTATCGTTTCCGGTTCTTTTATAAGTTCCGGCAATAGGTTGGATGCTGGCCTTTGTGCCAGAAATAAGTAATTGTGCTTCTGGAGAGGACCCAAATATTCTAAAATCACCGTAATCAAAATAAAATAAATACGGGCTTGGATTGATAGCTCGTAACTGTCGGTAAACGTTAAAATCATCTCCTTGAAAGGCTTGTTCAAACTTTCTAGAGAGTACGATTTGAAAAACATCGCCTCTATGGCAGTGCTCTTTTCCTTTCTTTACAAGTTCTCTAAAATCATCATCCTTCATTTCTGAAGTCTCTTCTTCAGTGCATTTAAAACTGTAGTTTGCTACATCTCTATGATTGATAACCGTTACTATTTCTTCTAGTTTACTTTGGTTATCAGCATAGGAATGATCAAAAACGTACAGCTGGTTGTGGTAGTGATCAAAAACCATCACATTTTGAAATACTTGATAATGGGCAAGAGGGATGTTATTGGTTTCGTCTTCGCGCAAGCGGAACTCCAATTCTTCAAATAATTGTACCGCATCATAACTGAGGTAACCAAAAAGACCGTTGGTCGGAAAAGGAAACTCATTTTCAACTTGAGCAAATGTGTTTTTAAATTCATTCAATCCAGAAGTGAGGTCAAAAGCGGAAGAATATTCTTGTGACTTAGAGGTGTGATCAGGGAAACTCGATTTAATTTCTTTCTTATTTACCTCAAAAGTGGCTACTGGATTACAGCATATAAAAGAATAACTATTGCTGCGTTGTCCGTATTCATTGCTTTCCAAAAGGATACTATTGGGATATCGATCGCGCAATCTCATGTAAATAGCAACAGGAGTAAGCGTGTCTGCAAGGATGACTTGTTGTGTACTACGAGGTGTATAGGTGTCTTGAATGTGATTCATTCTTAAAATGGTTTCAATACTAGTTAAAAGAAAAAAGGCCTACCGTTAAGTAGACCTTTTAAGTTTATTAAAAACATACGGGCAACTTTACGGCTGTTGAGCTGTATTATTCCACCACCATGTATGATTAGTTCTTTTCATTATGTGTCAAAAGTAATCACGGTAATTGAAAACCGCAACTATTTTAGATGATTTTAATAACCTTGGTCATGGACTCCACTTACCGCACGTCCAGAGGGGTCATTCATATGCTTGAAAGCTTCATCCCATTCCAAGGCAACGGGTGTAGAGCAAGCTACTGATTTTAAAGAAGGTACACAACTGGCAGCTGCATCGCTAGGAAAGTGCTCTGAGAAGATACTGCGGTAATAATATTCTTCTTTGCATTGTGGCGGATTGATCTTGAATTTAAAAGGAGCTGCTTCCATCATCTCATCAGTCACCACACTTTCAACAACTTCTTTTAAGGTGTCGATCCAGTTGTATCCCACGCCATCACTAAATTGTTCTTTTTGTCTCCAAGCGACGCTTTTAGGAAGATAATCTTCAAATGCTTCTCGTAAAATGTGTTTTTCCATTTTGCCATTGCCACACATTTTATCTTTAGGGTTTAAACGCATCGCTACATCCATAAACTCTTTGTCTAAAAAGGGTACTCGTCCTTCAATTCCCCATGCAGCCAAAGATTTATTTGCTCTTAGGTTGTCATAAAGGTGCAGGGTATCGAGTTTGCGTACGGTTTCTTTGTGCAACTCTTCTGCATTAGGAGCTTTGTGGAAATATAAATAGCCTCCAAATATTTCATCACTTCCCTCTCCAGAAAGCACCATTTTAATTCCCATTGATTTAATTACTCTAGCGAGTAAATACATTGGAGTGGAGGCTCTAATGGTTGTTACATCATAAGTTTCTAAGAAATAAACGACGTCTTTGATCGCATCGAGTCCTTCTTGAACAGTAAAATTCACACTGTGATGCACGGTGCCTATATGGTCTGCAACTACTTGTGAAGCAGCGAGGTCAGGGCTTCCTTCTAATCCTATGGCAAAAGAGTGCAATTGCGGCCACCAGGCTTCTGCATGGTCGCCAGACTCTACTCTTTTAGAAGCGTATTTTTTTGCTATAGCACTAACAATAGAGCTGTCCAGGCCGCCAGAGAGCAACACTCCGTATGGCACGTCGCTCATTAAGTGTCTGTGAACACTTTCTTCCATTGCTTTTTTTAAATCGGCTACAGAGCTTGTATTGTTTTTAACGGCATCATAATCTTTCCAGTCTCTATCGTACCATTTAGTAAACTCACCAGTTTCACTATAATAATAATGTCCTGGAGGGAATGGAGCGATCTGGTTACAAGTTCCTTCGAGTGCTTTAAGCTCGCTAGCAACGTAAAACTGACCTAATTCATCATAACCGTAATACAGAGGTATCATTCCTTGGTGATCTCTTGCGCACAAGAAAACATCTTTCTCTATATCATAAAGCGCAAAACCATACATACCGGTAAGCTCATCCATAAAATCAACTCCTTTATCTTGATATAAAGCTAGAATGACTTCACAGTCAGATTTTGTTTTAAAATCATAATTGATGTAATGGTCACGTATGTTTTGATGGTTGTAAATTTCACCGTTTACGGCCAAAACTACTTTTCCGTCAGGACTGTAAAGAGGTTGTCCACCAGATTGCGGGTCTACGATTGTTAATCTCTCGTGGGCTAGGATCGCATTGTCCCCACAATAGATTCCTGACCAATCTGGGCCTCTGTGCCTTAACTTCTTAGATAATTCTAAGATTCTTTCTCTCTGCTCTTGACTGTCTTTCTTCAGTTGAAACATTCCTACAATACCACACATATTTTAAATTTTTAAATGAAAAAAGGCCTACTTGAGAAGTAGACCTTTTGAATATTTTAAATACCAGAGACTACCTACGTTTGTGAAGGATTATTATTAGTTCTGAAATTATTGTTTATTGACATAACAAGACAAACATAATTAAAAATCTTTCATAATCGATTGATTCGTTAATTTAAAACTCTAATATAGTACTACAATGATTTCTCTCTGAAACGACTTTAGCTTTAACTCCGCTTTCGCGAAAGCGGAATTTCATAAGCTTATTATAATATTTTTATATTGCCTGTATGAATAGATTCTTCAAGGTTTTAGGTCCAGGCTTGTTATTTGCGAGTACTGCTATAGGAGTCAGTCATCTGGTGCAAAGCACTCGTGCTGGAATGATGTATGGATTTGGTTTTTTATTCACAATTGTAGTGATCAATATTTTAAAATATCCATTTTTTGAGTATGGAACCCGTTATGCAGCAGCAACAGGGGAGAGTCTCATCGACGGCTATAGAAGTTTAGGCAAATGGGCTATTATCGCTTATTTTTTTGTGATGATTGTAAGCTTGTTTTTTGTGAGTGCAGCAGTTTTTCAAGTGACTGCTGTTTTTATGAAAGAATTGTTTCAGCTTCACGAAATGGCCTATACGTTTTCACCTCTTCTTTTAATTATAGGATCTTCTTTCTTGATACTCGCATGGGGGAAGTATAAGTTTCTCGATGGATTTATTAAAGTAGTTGGTCTGGTAATGATTGTATGTGTAGCAATTTCTTTTATTCTCGTCATTTATAAAGGAGCAGCAGTGGCATCAGATCAATTTGATGCTCCAGAAATCTGGTCTCTGAGTACCATTCCTTTTGCTATAGCACTTATGGGATGGATGCCTACAGCGGTTGATTTAAGTACTTGGAATAGTCTCTGGACGCTGGAGAAGCAAAAAGCCTCTGGTTATAAATCTTCTGTAAAAGAGGCGACTCATGAGTTTGCGCTAGGTTACTGGATCAGTGCGGTTCTTGCAGTGATGTTTCTCACATTAGGTTCTTATTTAGTTTATGGAACGGATACGCCAATCATTTCTGGAAGTGCAGGGTTTGCCAATCAAGTTATTAATTTGTTTAGCAGTGCCATGGGGCAGTGGTCTTATTACGTCATTGCAACTGCTGCTTTTTGTATCATGTACGGTACAAGTTTAGGGGTTCTAGACGGTTATTCTAGAGCCTTAAAAAGAACCAGTGAGGTGTTGTTCATAGCAGGGTCTGTAACTGATGAAAAGTGGTACTTAGCTGCTTTAAGCGTTACGGCTTTGGGAGGTTTTAGTCTTTGCTATGGTTTAAGTGGTAACCCTAATGGTTTTCTTTTACTCGTAGATATAGCTACGGTATTGTCTTTTCTATTTGCACCTATTGTAGCTACCTTGAATTATAGACTGGTCACTAGAAAAAAATTCCCAGAAGAGCATCGACCTAAATTTATCATGAGGGCAATTTCTCTTTCGGGAATTTTTACTTTGAGCGTTTTATCACTCGTGTATATGGGGTACTATTTTGGAATGTTAGATTAGTGTTTGGCACTTTCTTTAATCAGTTGGGGCATTTTTGTAGCAAACTTTTTGAACCTAGGTATAGAAACACCTCTTATGTAACCTTGAGTAGGATGTAGTTTTGCGTAATCTTGATGATAACCTTCAGCTTTCCAAAATTTTTGAAACGGCTTCACTTCGGCAGCCACGTCATAACCTTCTTTAGTTAAGGCAGTAATTTTAGCTTCAACAATCTTTTTTTCATTATCATTTTGATAGAAGATGATACTCCTGTATTGAGAACCGTTATCTGGTCCTTGCCCGTTTGCTTGTTCGATATTTTGTGATGCAAAATAAACGTCTACTAGTGTCTTAAAAGAAACCACTTCAGGATCATAAATGATCTCGTTAGCCTCAGCATGACCAGTTCTACCAGTATTGCTGTCTTCATAAGTAGGGTTTTCTGTATGGCCGCCAGAATAGCCTGAGATAGACTCATTTACTCCCTTTACACCTTCGTAAATTTCTTCTACACACCAGAAACACCCACTAGCAAAGTAAGCACGTTGCATTCCATTTTGAGAAGGCACTTCAATGGGGTTTGTATTTACGGCCTGTTCCGTCTCTTTGCCTGAATCAGCGCATGTTGATGCAAGAAGAATCATCATGAAGAAAGATAACATTTTCATAGTGTCATTAATTTTAAATATAAAAATATACTTAGTGCAGCGAGTAGAGTATTAAAAAAGGGTTAAATAAAAAATCCCTTTATCGTTGCAGATAAAGGGATTTTCATTGTAATAAGGAAGGGACTAAATTTTAGTAAATACTTTATCCATTTTTTCAACTTGTTCATAAGCTAAGGCAGCGTCAACAAGAATTCTTCCTGAGTGTTCGTCAGTAATGATTTTCTTACGACTTGCAATCTCTACTTGTACCTGTGGTGGAATTGTAAAATAAGAACCACCAGAAGCACCTCTTTCGATTGGTACAACCGCTAGACCATTCTTTACACTTGATCTAATACGCGTGTAAGCTTTGATCAATCTTTCTTCGATTGATTTTGCGTAGTCATCACTCATTTTCATAAGTAATTCCTCTTCTTTTTGAGTTTCTTTAAGAATCTCTGCAAGTTCAGATTTTTTGTGTTTTAAGTGGTCAGCTCTTTCATCAAGGCGTTCCTTACTTTTATCGATCACTTCTTTTTGTTGTTCGATTTGCGCTTTGAATTCACGGATATGCTTCTCAGCAAGTTCCACTTCAAGCTCTTGAAATTCTACTTCTTTAGAAAGAGAGTTGAACTCACGGTTGTTACGCACATTTTTTTGTTGATCTGTATATTTGGTAACAAGAGCTTTAGACTCCTCGATCAAATTCTTTTTGGACCTAATTTTTTCAATAAGGTCATCAGAATGAGCGTCTAATTTAGACAATCGAGTTTTTAATCCTTCTACTTCATCTTCAAGATCTTGTACTTCTAGAGGTAATTCACCACGCACGTTGCGTATTTCATCAATTCTAGAGTCGATTAATTGTAGGTTGTAAAGTTCTCTTAACTTATCTTCTACAGTAGCCTCGGTCTTTTTTGCCATCTTTTAAAAATAATTAACTGGGTTTGTTCGCGCTTGTGCACAAAGGACTGCAAAATTACTAAATTTTTCTTTAAGATATTCATGTAAAAGGTTTTTTGTAAACTGCTCACTTTCATAATGTCCTACATCACATAATAAAAGGTCTTGGCCTTGAAAGAAATCATGATATTTAAGATCGGCTGTGATATAAGCATCTGCTCCAGATTGCAAAGCATGTTTTATGGCAAATGCTCCTGAGCCTCCTAGCAGAGCGACTTTTTTGATAGTTCGCTTTCGCGAAAGCGAACTTCTTACAACCCCTGTTTTAAATACAGACTTTGTTTTTTTTAAAAAATCTTCGGTTTCTAGTGCTTTTGGTAATTCTCCAATAACACCCATTCCTATGTTTTGATAGTTGTTTTCTAAGGTGGAAATCTCAAAAGAGACCTCTTCATAAGGGTGAGAATTTATCAAAGCAGCTTTTACGGCAGCTTCTAAATGAGGTAAAAAGGTTATAGAAAGTGCTTTTTCTTGAACCGTACTTCTTTTTAATGCTTCCCCTAGTTGCGGATTACTCCTTTTATTTCCTCTAAATGTACCTTGTCCATCTATAGAAAAACTACATTCTGAATAATTACCTAGTGCTCCAGCCCCAGCGGTAAACAGATCCTCTTTTACCTTCTCAAAGTGGTCATTAGGTATGTAGGTAACTAATTTTTTAATGAGTTGTGATTTAGGAATTAAAGTTTTGACATTGTTCAATCCCATTTCTTGGGCCATTCTATAACTAACTCCACCTTTTGCAAGGTCTAGAGCGGTATGAGTAGCATAAATCGCGATATCGTTCTTAATTGCCTTGACTACAGCTTTGCGTACGTAGTCATTAGGCTGTAAGTGTTTCAAACCAGAAAAAATTATCGGATGAAAGCTTACTATAAGGTTGCAATTATTTTCAATCGCCTCATCAACAACATTTTCCAGACAATCTAGTGTGACTAAGATCCCAGTTAAATCAGTGGTTTTTTCTCCAGTTAGTAACCCGGTATTATCAAAGTCTTCTACATAAAATCTTGGAGCGAGTACTTCTAGATGTGAAATAACATCTTTAATCTTCATAATAGTAATGTTTATGTCTGTTGTAAAATTAACCTACTTTTGAGCTCATGCAAGAGTTAAGACTTTTATTATATCCTTTTTCTGTTCTTTATGACGGTATAACCTCTTTGCGTAACTATGCTTTTGATAGAGGGGTTCTAGGGCAAAAGGAATATGATATTCCCATTATCGCAGTAGGTAACTTAAGTACTGGAGGAACAGGTAAGACCCCTATGATTGAGTTCCTTATAAGACATTTTGCAGGTAAAAAGATAGGTGTTTTGAGTCGGGGCTATGGTAGAACTACTTCTGGTTATATAGAACTTTCTGAAAATGATTCACCAGAGAAAATAGGAGATGAGCCGTTACAAATTAAAAGAAAGTTTAAAGACTTAATTGTAAGTGCTGTTTGTGAAAAAAGAGTTGATGGAATAGAAAGGCTTCTTAAAGAGCATCAGTTAGAGGTGATATTACTTGATGACGCGTTTCAACACAGGTATGTAAAAGCGAGTCATTATGTGTTATTGACAAGTTACAACATGTTGTATGTAGATGATCATGTATTGCCAGCTGGTAATTTGAGAGAATCCCGAAGAGGAGCTCGTCGTGCACAAACTATTATTGTTACTAAATGTCCAGCAGCTATTTCTAATATACAAATGAATGAGGTTAAGATGAAACTGAAGCTGCTGCCTGGTCAACAGGTTTATTTCTCATATATAGGTTATGAAAGAGCACTTCAAGGTATGGATCACAAAATCTTTCTTGATGATCTAAAAGGTAAAGAGGTAACGGTGGTCACAGGAATTGCAAAGCCAAAACCTTTTCTAAAGCATTTAAAAGAGTTCATTAAAATAGAACATCTCCAATATAGTGATCATCATAATTTCACCTTGCAAGAAGTGGAAACTATTAGGAATAAAAAAATTGTGATCACTACAGAAAAGGATTTCATGAGATTAAAAAAGTATAAGCTTAGAAATCTTTATTACTTGGCTATTCAAATAGAATTTGTGGGTAAAGAACCTGTGTTATAGGACTTCATAATTAGTGAATGCCTTCTGTATTTTTTCAAAGAATTCGTCCATTTTAAAGGGTTTTGGAATGATGTCATCAAATCCTATTTGGTAAAATTCCTTTTCAGATTCATTTATAGTAACCGCTGTAAGTGCTATAATAGGAATTTCCCTGTCAAAGGTTCTGATCTCTATAGTCGCTTGTTTTCCATCTTTAATGGGCATGTGAATATCCATTAAGATCAAATCGTACTTTTTAGATTTTGCTGCTTGTACAGCCTCCTCCCCATTATTGGCTACCTCACAAGAAAAGTTCTTTCCTTCAAGAATTTTCCTGGTAATCATTTGATTGATTTTATTATCCTCAACAATTAATATTTTTTTGTTGGATAACTCAGTAGGTGTAGCCTGCTTTTCATTTAGCACACCCTCTTTTGCTGTTTCAGGTTTTTGTAATTTATTTTCATCCATCTTAGTGGATGAGTTTGCAGTATTATTTGCGGGAGTTTTCAAAACATTGTTAATGTTTGTCTCTGTGGTGGTTGGATTGGTGCGCTTATTCTCAGAAATGTCAAGATGTTGATTTTCATCGTAAAATTTATTAGAGTCTGGAAGTTCAAACCATACTTCAAACGAAAATTTACTACCGCCGTTTACTTTGCTTTTGAGGTGGATGTCACCACCCATTAAGGTTACTAGGTTTTTTACAATAGCGAGTCCTAAACCTGTTCCGCCGTATTCTCTAGTGGTACTACTTCCTTCTTGCGTAAAGTTCTCAAAAATTGCTGTCTGTTTTTCTTCAGAGATTCCTTTTCCATTATCTTCTATTTCGAAGTTAATCAAGCATTTACCTGTTCTATTATTTGCTTTATGAACTCTTATCTGGATATCCCCATCCTTAGTGAATTTGATCGCGTTGCCTATAAGGTTGATGAGAATCTGAGAGATTTTCACTGGATCTCCCTGAAGCCTAGAAGGAATACTATCATCATAGTGAATATGAAGGTTGTTATTTCGATCGGTAGCTTGCCCTTTAAGAGAGGAACAAATATCATTTACCCTTTTATGTAGATCAAAAGGTATGGTTTCTAGCTCCACTTTATTTGCTTCTAATTTATTGAAATCAAGAATATTATCAATCAAGGACAGCAGGTATTCCCCAGAAGACTGTAAGGTTTCCAGGTGTTCTTTTTGATCGTTTCTGGGATCTTTTTCTAGTAATAAATGAGTAAGGCCGGTTACGGCATACATAGGGGTTCTCAATTCATGGGTAATGGTTGAAAGGAAATCTGTCTTGATTTTTGTAGCGTCTTTAGCTCTATCTCTTTCATCTATAAGCGCTGAATTTTTAACTTCTAATACCTGATTGCTTTTTGCTCTAAGTTTGTTGTTTTTAAATAATGATAAAGCCAGTAAAGAGAGTAGGGTTATAAAAATACAGAGTAAAATATAACTGGCGTCGTTTCCTTTCAGCTTTTGGGTCTTTTCATTATTAGATACCGTTAATGCTTTATTCTCTTTTATTAACTTATTAAATTCGTTGATAGAAGCGGTATTTTGGGCCGCAGTAGTTTCCTCATTGTAAATAACTGTATACCTCTCTAAATAAGTAATGCTTTTTTCAAACTCCTCTTCCTCTTTTAATAATTCAGAGTACAAGAGATAACTGTCTTTGAGCAAGGTGTTAAAATCATATTTTTCAGAAAGCCTGATGCTTTGAATAAGGTAATCTTTAGAGATAAGATATTCTCCGGTGATAGAGGTAACACGAAATAGATCTAATTGCGCCTTTGCTGCAGCATAAAATTGTTTACTATTTATTAAGGTAGGTAGTAACTGCTCTAAGGTTTCTTTTGCCTTGCTGTAATTTTTAACTTTAAGATCTAACTCTGCTCGTTGAAGTTGCAATATAGAACTCATGTCTGTATCTCTTGCTTGAGCTAGTATGATCTGGGTCTCTGAAATGGCAATTTCAGCCTCTTTAAGAAGGTTTGAGTTCATAAAGAACTCTGATTTTAGAAGAAGGAATTTAGCGTAGTCTGTAGAAGTTTGATCAAACGAATGTGCTAACTGGTCTATGGTCGTTTGTGCCTTTTGTAACTGCCCTGTTTGATTGTAGTAGGACAGTTTTACTAGTTGAGCTTCTGCATAAATAGTGGAGTCTTTGGCAATCTCAATGGCACCATCGATCAGATCGTTAGCTTCTGAATAGTTTGCCTTTTGTAAAGCTACTTGAGCTTTGTCTAATATAATGTCCACCACACGCTGTTGCGTCGGTTTTGACACATAACTTTCTTGTCCATAGGTGAAGTATTGCACATTTAATAGTAGTGCTAAAAAAACAAATTTCTGTAGAGATCTAATTGACAATGTCGATAGTTATAAAAACAAATATATATGTAGTTATTTTAAAAAGTGAAATAAACATCTATTATTTGTGTTTTATCGATGTTTTGATTATGCGATTTAACTTTTGGTTAATTTTTTTGCGTGCAGAACCATATCTTTCAGTCGGTTAGCATATCCACTTTCATTGTCGTACCAGCCTATGATTTTCACCATTTTACCTATAACACTAGTCATTTGAGAATCATAAATACAGGAGTAAGGACTTCCTGATATGTCTATGGAAACAAGTGGAATATTGGTATAGGAGAATGTGTTCGGATGCGCTTTCGCGAAAGCGTAAAATGCATCATTAATTTCTTGAACAGTCACATCTTTTTTTACGTTGATAGTCAGGTCGGTAAGACTTCCATTAGGAACTGGTACACGTATGCCGCAACCACCTATTACGTTACTCAATTCAGGGAATATTTTAGTCAGTGCCTTTGCAGCTCCAGTAGTAGTAGGGACTATGGACTGTCCAGCGGCACGTGCTCTGCGTAAATCTTTATGTGGATGATCGTGCAAGCTTTGATCTGAAGTGTAACTGTGCACTGTGGTGATGTATGCCTGTTCCACACCGCAAAGTTCATTCATTACTTTGATAAGTGGCGCTGCGTTATTAGTGGTACAACTTGCATTTGAAAAAATAAGATCCTCTTCGGTAAGAATATGCTCATTAACACTTAACACAACTGTTTTGATATCATCTTCAATAGGAGGAGCACTCAGAATTACTTTAGAAGCTCCAGCATCAATATGTTTTTGTAGGTCAGTCCTCGTTTTAAACTTACCTGTTGCTTCAATAACTATATCTACATTTTTCCATGTGAGATCATCTAGATCCTTGTGATGAGTAAAGGATATTTGATGACCATTAATACTTATAGAGTCTTCGTCAAAGGTAATTTCAGCATTGAGTACGCCGTGAATAGAGTCGTATTTTAAAAGATGCGCCATGACCTCATTAGCAGCAAGGTCATTAATGGCAACGACTTCCATACGGGGGTCGTTAAATACCGTTCTTAAAAAAGTACGTCCTATACGCCCAAATCCGTTGATGCCTACTTTGACTTTTACCATGTATCGTTTAAAGAGGTTTTGATAACTCTTTGTTTTTTATTTAAATATTGATCGATCAATAGACCTGTTCCCGTACCTATTAAAAAACCAAAAAAGACATTAAAATGTGCAAAAAAAGAAAGTGCCATTCCAGCAAAAGACCCTATGGTTAAAAACAGATAAGAATAACTAGACTTTAATTGCTCTTTTAGAAACTGTATAAAGGATTGAAGAGAGTTTTTAATTATTTGAGCAGACAAATCTTTATTTCTTAAACGTATCATTTGAACATCTAATTCTTTATGTAAGATGTCAAGTTCATTGTCGCTATAATCAAATGCTGCGATTTCAAAAAGTAGTTCATTCCATTTATCAAGTAACAAGAGAACTTTTTTATCTTCCATTTCTACGCGGTGATAATTAATTTGTTCTATGGCTTCTTTTATTGTCATCTTGCTCCTTTAAAGGATTTATACAGTGATAAAAAGCTTATAAGAGATGCTTGTGAGCTTTATAAGAACTTCTTACTAAGGCACCACTTTCCACGTGTCTAAAGCCCATTTCTAGGCCTATAGTTTCATATTTTTTAAATTGTTCTGGAGTGATAAATTCTTTTACAGGCAAGTGTTTTTTAGAAGGTTGTAAGTACTGGCCTATGGTAACAATGTCTACATTGTTATCTCTAAGATCCTTCATAGTTTGTATCACTTCTTCTTCAAATTCACCAAGACCAAGCATGATGCCAGATTTTGTGCGCTTGATACCTTGTTGTTTTAAGTATCTTAAAACTTCAAGACTGGTGTCGTATTTAGCTTGTATACGCACTTCACGAGTAAGACGTCTTACGGTTTCCATATTATGAGAAACCACTTCTGGATTTGCTTCTACGATTCGGTCTATATTCCTGGTGTTCCCTTGAAAGTCTGGTATTAATGTTTCTAAGGTTGTTTCTGGATTCATACGCCGTATAGCAGCGACAGTTTCTTTCCAGATAATAGATCCCATATCTTTTAAATCGTCACGATCTACACTGGTAATAACGCCGTGTTTGATACCCATTAATTTAATACTGCGAGCTACTTTTTCTGGTTCTGCCCAATCCACAGTGTCTGGACGGCCGGTTTTTACACCACAAAATCCGCAGGAGCGCGTGCAGGTATTTCCTAGAATCATGAAAGTTGCTGTTCCTTCTGTCCAGCATTCTCCCATATTAGGACAGCTACCTGAAGTACAAATAGTATGTAAATCATACTTTTCTACCGTACTTCTTAGCTCTTTATATTTTTGACCAACTGGTAATTTAACTCGTAACCATTTTGGTTTTTTTTGAGTTGGCGCGACTGATGTTTTTACTGCTTCCATAATACAAAGTTAATGATATTGTAGTCGTATCTATAAGGATTACTAACTAGTTCCATTGTTTTGGTCGATGCACCATGTTAGAAATAAATAGTGCGAGTTGAGTTCCTATTAAAATCAATTCCAAAAAAGGCAGTATAATAATGATATCGCTTTCGCGAAAACGAGAAAAACCTTTGCTTAAAACCACCCAAAAAACGATATACCTTAGCACTATAACCGATAAAATAATTATCCAGTTGATGCCAAAAAGCAGGCCTAAAATCGCCGAAAGGAAAAATCCGATTTGAGATATATAAAATAAACCAAGCAGCAACTTATGAGAACTCTTATAATACTTTGCTGTATTGACGTGTCTTTTTTTCTGTTTCCACCAGGAAGACCAGTCCGTTTTAGGCTGGCTGCAAGTAAAGGAATCTTCATCTAGAGATACCGCAGTGTTCTCAGAAGTTGCTGCTTGGTTGACAAATAAATCATCATCGCCACCGAGTATTTTCATATGGTTCATAAAGCCGTTTACTTCATAAAATTGCGTCGCAGTATAGGCTAAGTTGCGACCCACGCCCATATAAGGGTTGCCGTGCATGGCATAGCTAAAGTACTGTATAGCTGTTAAGACAGTTTCATATCGGATGAGTTTGTTGAGCAGGGAATCGTCAATTTTTTTATAGCCGCTATACCCCAATACAATATTTTTCTCTTTTGAAAAATGTTTAGAAATGAGAGACAGCCATTGGGAGCTGTTAGGAGTACAGTCGGCATCAATAAAAACTAAGTGATCGTTGACCGCTTTTTTAATCCCAAGAGTTAATGCGTATTTCTTATTCCCCCAAAAACTCTCGTTATTAACTACATCTACCATTTTGATGCGATGGTCTTTTGCCATAAATTCTTCGATGACAATTCTGGTGTCATCGTGGCTGGCATCATTTATTAAAATGATTTCAAAGTTGGGATGGTCTTGTTCTAATAATTTAGGAACTAATGTTTTGAGATTTTCTTGCTCGTTTTTGGAGCAAACAATTACAGAAACTGCCTTTTTTAAATTGCCTTGCGGCTCGGGTTCTTTGCTGTATCCGACTTTTGATAAAAATAAATTAAAAGCAGTATTTATGATGGCAAAGCCTGCCAAAGCATAAAAGAATACACTTATTTCCATGAAGACTAATTAGGTTCTTACTTGATCGTTTTTACAATCTTGTTCTTCAGGTAATTTCCCGCACATACCGCAAGCATCTCCATTTTTATTAAGATACGGATTCTGACTGGCACAAGTTCCAGCAAATTTACCGTCTTTTTTGCTCCATATTTTTATGGCGATACCCGCAAAGGCAAGTGATAAAAGAACAAATGATATAAGTATAAGTTTCAAATCCATGACGCAAAGATAAGTATTAGAGTCAAGGGTTTACAACCAAGAACTATAAATTATCACTTGATTATTTTTTGTTAATTTTTATGATCAATGCACTATTTAGTGCTGGTTAAGGCATTTGATCTAACGGCAAGGCTTCTGGTAGAGGCCTTGTAAATTGATAAAATGTAAGAGGACTATTATGAGCGTCTAGCAACTCTTTAAGACTTTTAAGATTTGTCTTAATACCTATATTTTAAATTCTTGTTATCACAAAGCCCGATAGTTTTCTTAAACTAATGTGAGGAGTTATGAGGATAGATTTTACGATTAATTTATGGAGCTGTTGGACCTATTAAATTCCAAATTCATCATTATAACCAATTTTCTATGGTAGTGGTTTTCATTAAAGATCAATTAAATTAACCTCAGTGTCGATCTTTATACCATAACGATCGTGAACTGCTTTTTGAACCTTATGAGCTACCTCCAGGATTTCTTTCCCAGTGGCGTTACCATGATTTACTAATACGAGCGCTTGCTTGTCGTGAACGCCAGCATCACCATACCTTTTCCCTTTAAATCCGCATTGATCTATAAGCCAGCCAGCAGGGATTTTTACATGTTCTTCATCTACTTGATAGGAGGGCATTTCTGGATGCATTCTTATCAGGTCTTCATATTCGGACTTTTTAATAACAGGATTCTTAAAAAAGCTACCGCTATTACCTAATATTTTAGGGTCAGGTAATTTGGTGCTTCTTATTTTGCTCACAGCTTGAGATACTTTTTGAATACTGAGATCACCACCCAGTCGTTCTAGCTCTTCTTGTAGAGCACCGTAGCTAGTTTTAAGCTCGTACTCATTGGTCTTGTTAAGGTTGGCAAGCTTAAAAGTTACTGAGGTAATGACATACTTACCAGCCGCTTCATTTTTAAAAATGGAATCTCGATAACCAAATTTACAGTCGGTCAAAGAGAGTGTTTTTTCTTCTAGGGTTTTGATGTCGATGATGTTGCAGCTGTCAAAAGTGTCTTTGAGTTCAACACCATATGCACCTATGTTTTGAATAGGCGATGTACCTACATTACCAGGTATAAGGGACAGGTTCTCTATACCTGCAAAGTTTTTTTCAATGCAATAAAGGACAAAGTCATGCCAGTTTTCTCCTGCCATGACTTTTACATATACATCATTTTCTCCTGTTTGCGTTATCTCTATGCCTTTTAAAAGAAGATGAATGACTGGTTTTTGAACATCATTAATAAGCAACATGTTACTACCACCACCTAATAGAAAAACGTCCTGATCATGGTAATAACCTAGCGCTTCTTTTAACTCCAGAATGGATGCTGGTGCTGTGTACGCTTTCGCGAAAGCGGAAATACCAAAAGTATTGTGCTCCTTTAATGGAAAATGATGTTTTATTACTATCATCCCTTATAGGCCTTCAAAGCTTGATCTAAAATACGAATAGATTTTTTAAGGGATTCTTTTTCAAGAACATAAGCGATTCTTATTTGGTTTTTACCCATGCCAGGTGTGCTGTAAAACCCTGCAGCTGGGGCTACCATAATGGTCTCGCCATCCAGCTCAAACTCTTCTAACAACCATTGTGCAAAAACGTCTGTATCATCTACTGGAAGTTGAGCGACACAATAAAAAGCGCCTCCTGGATTTGCCACTTCAACACCTTCTATTTTTTTAAGACCATCTATAAGAATATCACGACGCTCTATATATTCACTGATGACTTCATCAAAATATTCCTGTGGAGTGTCTAGGGCAGCTTCTGCAGCGATTTGCGCAAAGGAAGGCGGGCTTAGTCTGGCCTGAGCAAATTTCATTGCTGTAGCTATCACTTCTTTGTTTTTAGAAACTAGACAACCTATACGGGCACCGCACATACTGTAGCGTTTAGAAACAGAATCAATCATAATGGCATGCTCTTCCAGTCCTGGCATACTCATCACAGATAAATGCTGGCGTCCATCATAGGCAAACTCTCTATATACTTCATCAGAAACTAGGAATAGATCATGCTTCTTTACAAGAGCAGATAACTGATCCATTTCTTCTTGTGTATATAAATAGCCTGTGGGGTTACCTGGGTTACAGATAAGAATAGCTTTTGTTTTATCCGTTATCAGTTTTTCAAACTCGCTTATAGCCGGTAAAGAAAAGTTATTTTCTATATGCGTTGAAATAGGTTTTACAGTAATACCGCTTGCCATGGCAAAGCCATTGTAATTAGCATAAAATGGTTCAGGTATAATCACTTCATCTCCATAGTCACAAATACTACCCATAGCAAACAGTAAAGCCTCACTCCCACCAGTAGAAACAATGATATCCTCACTTTTGAGATTCATATTGTTTTTATTGTAGTAAGTGGTAAGCTTATCTCTATAAGATTGATTTCCTGCGCTGTGACTATAAGAAAGAACTTCCATGTCTGCATTTTTGACAGCATTGATGGCTTGTTCTGGTGTTTTTATATCTGGTTGACCAATATTGAGTTGGTATATGTGCATTCCGCGAGCGGCTGCAGCTTCTGCATAAGGAACTAATTTCCTTACCGGAGAAGAAGGCATACTTTGTCCTTTTTCAGAAATTTTTGGCATAGTAATATTTTAAAAATGCAAATGTAATACTTGCGTAAGGATAGACAAAAGACTTTGACAATACCTTATATTTATATATCATGAAAAATTTAGTTTTAATAGTACTAGTTATTCATCAAGTATTTTTTCTCAGCGGTCAGAATGGGTTGAATTTTAAAGAAGGCAGTGTAAAGGAAAATATAGATATTAAATTACACTCTAATTTAATTATTGTACCAGCTAAAGTTAATGGTGTGGAGCTTAACTTTATTTTAGACACTGGAGCTACAAAGGACATCATATTTAGCCTGGTTGGAATTGATTCTTTGCAAATGAAAGCAGGGAGGTATATCTCAATTAACGGCTATGGGTCAGAGGTTCCTATCAATGCCTTACTAACTTCAGGAAATAAAGTAGAACTAGGTAACTTGATTATAGATGAAGAAGCACAGTTCCTTGTGGTAGAAAGTAGTGAAATTAATTTTGCGCCTAAACTGGATATACAAGTCCATGGTATACTAGGAGCGAGATTTTTAAAGAATTTGATTACCCATTTTGATTATGAAAATGAGTTATTACGAATTTATAAGGACTCTGAATCGTTCCCTAGCTATCTCAGAAATGCACAAAGTTTTGATTTGAGCTTTGAAAATTTCAGGCCTTTTTTTAATGGCGAGTTAGATTTTAAAAATAAAGTCAGGAAACTAGAGTTATTGATAGATACGGGCAGCGGCGATGCGTTATGGGTTTTTGATGAATTTGATTCTACTTTTGAACTTGATAATAGTTTTGAAGATTATTTAGGGTATGGTATGAATGGGGCTGTTATCGGACTCAGAACTAAGGCAAATTCCTTACGGCTTTTAAATAATACGCTTAAAAAGGTAGCTTTATCCTTCCCGTATAAAGAGTATGCGGGCTCAAGTAATGATCAAAGACAACATAATAGTAGCCTTGGAGGCGAGATTTTAAGAAGGTTTGACATGGTTATTAATTATCCAGAGAAAAAAATTATCATGTTGCCTAATGAAAATTTTAATGAAAGATTTTTCTACAATATGAGTGGTATTGGAGTGAAGAACGGGGCTAAGGAACTGATGTACGTGCAAGAAATGCGAGCTGCACTAAGAGACAATTATCGTGCTGTTGACAATGCTACAAGCAGCAATTATATCAGGACAAATAAAAGTTACAACAGTTATAACTATCGTACTAAAATCATAGTTGATTACGTAAGAGAAGGCTCTCCTGCAGCACTTTCAGGGGTTCAAGTGGGGGACCAGATTATCGCTATTAATAGGATTAGTGAACAAGAGCTTACCATTGATAAAGTGAGCGAGCTGTTTTTTAAAAATCCTTATAAAAAATTAAAAATTAGAATTAAAAGAGGTGATAACATATTTAAGGTGGAAATTGTTAATATTCCTCTAGTCTTGTAATTAGTTATTTTTAGGTATTACTTCACCTTTTAATCGCAATGGAATAGGGTTTTGATCAATATTTGCATAAACGGTAATCGTTTTTACGATAGGTCCTACTTTATTGGTTTCATATTTTACTTTGATCTCTCCAGTTCCTCCGGGAGCGATTGGTTTTTCAGGCTTTGATAGGATATCACAGCTACAAGAAGAGTAAATCTTGTATATTTTCAATGGATTGTTTCCTGTGTTTCTAAAAGTAAATGTTCTAATACCATCACTTCCTTTTTCTATTTTACCATAGTCCACTGTAGTAGATTCAAATTCTATAGTCGTAAGAGGGTCTTGGACAGGGTTACTCTGTGCTACTGCGCCAGTAGAGAATAATCCGGTAAATAAAATTATGAGTAAATTTTTCATCATTATTTATTTAAGTTATTAAAAGTAAACTATCGATCTTAAAGTGACTGTTAATGCTGCTTATATTTTAAGTAAATAGTACTTTTGTCCTTGAAATTCAAAAACTAAGCCAAACATGTCCTTAGCGTCAAAATACGATTCCAAAACTACCGAAGAGAAATGGTACAACTACTGGATGGAAAACGATTTTTTCACATCTGTACCAGATGAAAGAGAAAGTTATACGATAGTAATTCCGCCACCTAATGTGACCGGAGTCTTGCATATGGGGCACATGTTAAACAATACAATCCAAGATGTGCTGATACGTCGTGCACGCCTTAAAGGATATAACGCCTGTTGGGTTCCTGGGACAGATCATGCATCTATTGCTACTGAAGCTAAGGTGGTAAAGAAGTTAAAAGATCAAGGTATCGATAAAAATGACTTGACCCGTGAAGAGTTTTTACAACACGCTTGGGACTGGACGGATGAATACGGTGGTATTATTCTCGAGCAACTTAAGAAATTAGGAGCGAGTTGCGATTGGTCTCGTACGAAGTTTACTCTAGATGAAGATATGTCTGCATCGGTTATAAAGGTGTTTATTGACTTGTACAACAAAGGATTGATTTATCGTGGTTACCGCATGGTGAATTGGGATCCAGAAGCAAAGACAACTTTAAGCGATGAAGAAGTTATTTATGAAGAGCGCAATGGGCATTTATACCATTTAAAATATCAAATTAAGGGAAGCGAAGACTTTGTAAGTATAGCGACTACTCGTCCAGAAACCATTCTAGGGGACACAGCAATTTGTGTACATCCAGATGATGAGCGCTACACGAGCTTAGTAGGTAAAACCGTTATAGTACCTATAGTAAATCGTGAGATTCCAGTAATTGCAGATCCTTATGTGGATATGGAATTCGGTACAGGAGCTTTGAAAATTACTCCTGCGCACGATCAAAATGACAAAAAAATAGGAGAGACGCATCATCTAGAGGTGATCGATATTTTTAATGAAGATGCTACTTTAAATAGCTTCGGATTGCATTATGAAGGTAAAGATCGTTTTGTAGTGCGTAAAGAAATTTCTAAGGAGCTAGAAGACCTTGGTTTTCTTATAAAGAAAGAAGACCATGTTCATAAAGTAGGAACCAGTGAGCGCACTAATGCGGTTATAGAGCCCCGACTATCTGACCAGTGGTTCCTGAAAATGGAAGAATTGGCAAAGCCCGCTATCAAGGCCGTTAAGGAAGATATTGTGGAGTTGTTGCCGCCTAAGTTTAAAAGCACCTATTTCCACTGGATGGAAAACGTACGCGACTGGAATATCTCGCGACAGTTAATGTGGGGGCAGCGTATTCCTGCTTACTACTATGGTGACGGAAAAGATGATTTTGTTGTAGCTACTAGTCTTGATGAGGCTGTTAGGCTTTCGCGAAAGCGAGCTAATAACAACAACCTTCAACCAGAAGATTTACGTCAAGAAAATGATGTTCTCGACACCTGGTTCTCTAGTTGGCTGTGGCCTATAAGTGTGTTTAACGGTGTTTTAGAACCAGAAAACGAAGAGATTAATTATTATTACCCTACTCGTGATCTAGTTACTGGGCCAGATATTTTATTCTTTTGGGTAGCTCGTATGATCGTTGCTGGATATGAATTACGCGATGAAAGGCCTTTTGATAAAGTCTATCTAACTGGATTAGTTAGAGATAAGCAACGTCGCAAGATGTCCAAGTCTTTAGGTAATTCTCCAGATGCGTTAAAGTTGTTAGAGGAATATGGCGCTGATGGCGTGCGTGTTGGATTGTTGCTAAGTGCAGCAGCAGGAAATGACATTATGTTTGATGAAGATCTTTGCCAGCAAGGAAAAGGCTTTGTAAATAAAATGTGGAATGCCTTTAGACTCATACAAGGATGGGAAGTGGACAAATCACTAGAACAGCCGCAACATTCTGCTCAAGGAATTGCATGGTATACCAGCCGTTTTAATCAAGTACTTACAGAAATTGAGGATCACTATTCTAAATACAGAATTAGTGATGTATTGATGACCTCGTACAAATTGATTTATGACGATTTTTGTGGATGGTTGTTAGAAATTATCAAACCAGAATACCAACAGCCTATAGATCCACAAACCCTTGCTGAGGTCATTGCGTTATTAGAAGATAACATGAGATTGATGCATCCATTTACTCCATTTATAACAGAGGAAATATGGCAAAGTACTTCTAAGCGTAAGGTAGAAGAAGCTTTATGCATCAATACATGGCCAGAAGGTGGCGCTTCAGATCAAAAATTATTAGCTGATTTTGAACTCGTACAAGAAGTTATTTCAGGGATAAGAACGGTTCGTAAAGAAAAGCAAATTGCTTTTAAAAACCAGATCGAGTTGAAAGCCATCAATAATGAAAATCTAGATCCAAAATACAACTCATTGATTCAAAAAATGGGTAATGTTTCTAGTGTAGAGACAATTGCAGAGCAAGTTGCTGGAGCTGCCAGTTATCGAGTAAGATCTAATGAATACTTCATACCTTTAGAAGGAAACATAGACGTGGCAGCCGAGTTAGAAAAACTAGAAGCTGAGCTCAAAAGAGCTAAAGGCTTTTTAATAGGGGTGCAAAAAAAGCTAAGTAACGAACGCTTTGTAGGTAGTGCTCCAGAACAAGTAGTAGCTATAGAAAAGAAAAAAGAAGCCGACAGCCTTGCAAAGATCGAAACGATTGAGGCAAGTATGAATGCTTTAAAATAATTCAGGAAAGTAGAGCGTGTTGATCGATACCCTCTAATAGCTTTGGAGGGTTTTATGAATTATTTGATAAGGCTTTATCTTTGTTGAATTTGCGAACTATATTTTAAGAAATCAAAAATAATTATGAATCCATTTGTAACTATAGTCATTGTTTTAGGTGCTGCTGTTTTATGTTTAATAGCACTCGCTATTTATATTCTTAGAAAAAAGGATTGACCAGCGCCTTGTATGAACTTAAAAAGCCTCCAAAGAAAACTTTTTTGGAGGCTTTTTAAATATTGTTGTTGTCTAAACTAATAACCCAATACCATTGCGATTAGGGTATAGATTACCAAGGCTTAGGATAGAGTTTTTCAATGATTTCTATGTACCTTATTTTTGCTTCAGACTTAGATATAGATTGTACTTGAATAAGAGCGTTCATCTTAAAAGCGCTTCTCAAATCATTTGATTCAAAACTGCGGTTACTCACATAAGGTTCGTTAATAGCTCGCTTGTAATACGCATACAAATGTAGTTGTAGGTCTGGTGGCACTAAAGATTGTTCTTCAGAGGACGCTTTCGCAAAAGCGTTATTAAAATCAATATCAAGTTCTTTTTCTGTCATTTAAAAAGTAGCCAGTACGGTTTCTCCTCCTTTTACCTGCTGATTCAATTCTACGGTAATGAGAGTGTCTACAGGTAGATAAACATCTACGCGACTACCAAATTTAATAAAACCGCTATCATTCCCTTGTATAATCGTATCGTTTTCTTGGGCATAGTTAACAATGCGCTTAGCAAGTGCTCCAGCAATCTGGCGGTACATCACCTGTATTTTATTCTTGTGATTGATGACTACAGTAGTGCGTTCGTTCTCTTCGCTAGCTTTAGGATGCCATGCCACAAGGTATTTGCCTGGATGATATTTACTATAAGCTATTGTACCTGAAATAGGGTACCTGGTCACATGTACATTGATAGGAGACATGAATACAGATATCATTAAACGCTCTCCTTTGAAGTACTCTTTATCAGTAACTTTTTCAATCACTACTACTTTGCCATCTACTGGAGAAACAACGTTAGAGTCGCTTAAAGAGGTGTTTCTTTGAGGGTTTCTAAAGAATTGCAGAATGATAAAGAGTAAAGTTATGGTGATAGCAGACAAGCTTATCTGCAGCCATTGGGGTATAGATATAAGCCATATCGTACTCATTAAAATTACAGTAAGTACAAATGCAATTAAGATACTTTGATTTCCTTCTTTATGAAACATAATTGATAATTAGAAAAGTTGCGTAAGCAAATGGAGCTGCAAATATAATACTGTCCATGCGATCAAAAATCCCACCGTGACCTGGCATAATACTTCCGCTATCTTTTACTTCTGCTTGTCGTTTTATTTTACTCTGAATTAAATCTCCTATGGTACCAAAAAAGGCTACTACAAATGCAATGATCATCCAGTCCCAAACACTGTAGTTAATGATCCCTATGGATTTTAAATAATAGAAAAGTCCGGCACCAGATGCGATGGCCATAACTAAACCCCCAAGAAAACCTTCAATGGTTTTTTTTGGGGAGATGCGTTTCATGAGTTTGTGCTTTCCAAAGTTCTTGCCAAATAAGTAAGCAAAGCTATCATTGGTCCAGATAATCACAAAAATACCTATGATTAATTCCTCTTGAAATGAATCTTGAACGAAGTTGGTCTTTGCCACCACGTCTGGTATTAAAGCTAAAAATAGACTGCTTCCAATTAAATAGAGCAGGGCTATGATATGTTTTTTAGTATTAAAGAGCGCAATTCTATCCACGAGAACTAAATCTCTTATAAGGTATATATTGACCAATAATGTGGCGATAAGGAGCACGTAAATGAACTCCATTGATACGCTTTTCCATACTAAGAAATAATAAGCGATAGGTAGTATAGGATAGATGAACCATTGCCTTAACCTGATCATTGGTATTAACTCCAGAAGGCAAATAAACGCAAAGGCGCAAAATAAAATAATAAAGACATCTCTTGAAAATAAAGCGCTTAATACCACAAGAGATACATAAACGATTCCAGAAATGGAACGAGTAATTAATTCTCTCATTTTATAAGTCTTCTAAAAGTAGTAGGTAAAGTCTTTTGTTAGGCGCTCCGTAATTCATCAAATCTTTTTCTTGTTTAGGAGCTGTTTCTTTAAAGTTCTTGAGCGTTGTGATGTTAGTGGGTATGTGACCGTGGCTGTTGTGCTTGATGCCTCTTAAGCCTTCTCCAATAGACTCTACTATTTGACTTGTACTGGCTAGTATGACATAGGTGCCAGGTAGTTCTGCGGGTTTAGTTTCTTTTATTTGTCTTGAAGAAAAAAGAATGGCACCATTATTTGCAATCACATATTCACAAGTCCCTAAAAAGAACTCACCATGAAAATTAGCAGGAGAGTAGTTTAAGTTAAACCCTTCAAAGCGTTTTGTGAGTTGCCCATCAAAACACAGTACATCTTTTTCAAAATAGTCGTGTTCAACAAGAATGTCTTCAAAATGTTGCTGGATCTCCTTTTCATCGATCGCATAAAGAAATCTACCACCTTGATGTTGGAAATTATGAATAAACTCCTCGTCTAAAGGTGGTTTTTCATCGGGCATATATTTAGAACGTTCTTCATTAGAGCCCACAACGGGGTCAGAATCAGAAGTTTTCTTAAAAAGTCGTTTAAATATACTCATTGCCTATGAATAGCATTTTATGGGATTAACGTAAATATAGTTACTTAAATCAATGCTAGCAAACTATTCTTCCTCATCAGCTGGTGGAGTTTCATTTAAAATAGGTCGAGTAGAGGATTTTAAGGATACCGCTTGCTCTTTGATGAATGGTCGTTTTCCAAATATCTTTTCTAAATCATCTTTAAAGATCACTTCTTTTTCTAAAAGAATTTCAGCAAGCTGGGTGAGTTTATCTTTATTTTCTTCTAGAATTTTTATAGCACGGTGGTATTGTTCTTCAATAATCTTAGATATTTCCTCATCGATAATAACAGCTGTTTGTTCACTATAAGGCTTAGTCATTGAATATTCTTGCTGCCCGCTAGAATCGTAATAAGTAATGTTTCCAACTTTTTCATTAAGACCGTAAATGGTTACCATAGCACGAGCTTGTTTTGTAACCTTTTCAAGGTCACTTAATGCGCCTGTAGATATATTATTAAAGATTACTTTTTCTGCAGCCCTACCACCCATAGTAGCACACATTTCATCCAGCATTTGTTCTGGACGCACAATTTGTCTTTCTTCAGGCAAGTACCATGCGGCACCCAGAGATTGTCCCCGAGGCACTATAGTTACTTTAATTAATGGAGCAGCATGTTCTGTCATCCAGCTTACGGTTGCATGACCAGCTTCATGAAAAGCAATTGTTTTCTTCTCAGAAGGAGTGATTAACTTGTTTTTTTTCTCAAGCCCACCTACGATTCGGTCTACTGCGTCGAGAAAATCTTGTTTACCTACAGCTTTTTTACCATTTCTAGCGGCTATAAGAGCGGCTTCATTACAAACGTTTGCAATATCAGCTCCAGAGAATCCAGGGGTTTGTTTTGCTAGGAATACAGTGTCTAATTCATTCTCTACTTTCTTTAAAGGTCTGAGGTGTACTTCAAAGATTTCTTCTCTTTCTCTTACGTCTGGCAGGTCTACATAGATTTGTCTGTCAAAACGTCCTGCACGCATCAATGCTTTGTCAAGAATATCGGCACGGTTTGTTGCCGCTAATACGATTACATTAGTATTCGTTCCAAAACCATCCATCTCTGTCAGCAGTTGGTTCAATGTGTTTTCTCTTTCATCATTAGAGCCAGACATGTTAGACTTACCACGAGCACGGCCTATGGCGTCAATTTCATCGATAAAAATGATAGCAGGAGATTTTTCTTTTGCTTGTTTGAATAAATCACGTACTCGACTGGCACCTACACCGACAAACATTTCAACAAAGTCAGATCCACTCAATGAGAAGAACGGCACTTTTGCTTCACCAGCAACAGCTTTTGCTAGTAATGTTTTACCTGTCCCTGGAGACCCCACTAATAAAGCTCCTTTAGGAATTTTTCCACCTAGAGAGGTGTATTTTTCAGGATTTTTCAGGAAATCCACAATCTCTTGTACTTCTTCTTTTGCTCCTTCTAGTCCAGCAACATCTTTAAATGTGGTTTTAATATCAGTCTTCTGATCAAATAATTTTGCTTTTGATTTTCCGATGTTAAAAATTTGCCCGCCGCCGCCGCCAGCACCGCCACCGCTCATGCGTTTCATTAAAAATAACCAGATACCGATGATGAATACGAAGGGAAGTATGGAGATCAATAGATCTGTTATACCTTCATCTTCACGGTCAAAAACAAGTCTAGTTTCAGGACTCGATGTATTTATAGCCAGTTTTAATTGCTCTTCAAAAGATTTTGCATCACCAAATTCTACCGTGTAGTTAGGTAATTTAACTCCGCCGAATGATGGTGCTTTTGCGCTAGGTTTATATTTGGTTAGAGTAAGTGCATCTTTAGACATAAAGACCTGAGCGAGCCCTCTATTACTCACTACTACTATACTGTCTACTTCCTGATTTTCAATAGCCTTAAAAAACTCGTTATAAGTGAGCTTTTTAGTTTGATTGAAACTGTTGTTAAGTAAACTATAGCCTATAAAAAGTAAAGCAATAGGAACAATGATCCACCAAATATTAAATTTAGGTTTCCCTTGACCAGGCATTAAATTTGATTTTTTTTTGTCCTGTTCTTTATTATTGTTTTCTGACATCTTTTGTGTGTGATCTTATTAATAAGTACTTTCAATAGAGGTGAATTTTGCATCACCCCACAATTCTTCTAGGTCGTAATATTCTCTAATATGTTTTTGAAACACATGGACTACTACATTTACATAATCCATAAGAACCCATTCTGCTTGATCAGTTCCCTCTACATGCCATGCATTTTCATGAAGTTGTTTACTTACATTTCTTTGTACAGAGTTTACGATAGCGTTTACTTGCGTATTTGAGGTACCATTGCAAATAATAAAATAGCTAGTTACCGTGTTTTCTAATTCTCGTAAATCAAGTATGGTAATGTTATTTCCCTTTACATCCTCTATTCCAGATATTATTTGTGTAATAAGGGCATCGGTAGAAACTGTCTCTTTAGTCATTAAATATTTTTTGTATGCACAAATTTATTCTTTTTTTGATCTATGTTTATTAAATTACACATAAACTAACGAATAAATTTTCATTTTGAACATAGTCAAATTACATGCCACTACATCTACTAATGATGAGTTGAAATCTCGCATGCGCGAAAGCGAGCTGCCGCACCTAACAACCATCTATACTATGGAACAGACCAGAGGTAAAGGACAGCGAGGGGCGACATGGGTGTCTGAGAAAGGTAAAAACCTGACATTCAGTATATTATTAACTGAAAAAACTCAAAATCTAACACCTTTTTTAATAAATCAAATCCTTTCTGTCACTATAGTCCAATGGTTAAAAAAGGATTTACAAGTTCAAGCAAAAATTAAATGGCCTAACGACATCCTGTCAGTTCAACATAAACTTGCCGGAATTCTTATTGAAAATATATTTTTTGGAAAAGAAATAACCTATTCGGTAGTGGGTATAGGTCTTAATGTAAATCAAGAAACTTTCGAAAATTTACCCAGGGCTATTTCTTTAAAGAATATAACTGGCCGCGAGTTCGACTTAGAAAGCTTGCTTATTAATTTTTTAAATCTGCTGAAAAACAATTTGCGCGACCCTTTAGGAGTCGCGCAAGAGTATTATAAGTATCTTTTTAAGTACAATCAAATAACTTCCTTTAAATCTTCAAAAGGAATTTTTGAGGGGATTGTTAAAGGAACTGATCCAGACGGGAAGCTTTTATTACAAGTTAATGATAAGCTAATCGCCTTTGAAGTTAAAGAGTTGGAATGGATGTATTAGATCTTCTCTAATCCGTTAGCTAGTTGTTCTAAAAACTTAGTGATAGGTCCTTTAATCATCATGGCCATCATGGCATTAAAATCTCCATTAAATAATAATTGTGCCTCAGATCCATTTTCAGTTTCACTGATGTTGCAAGTAAGTGTAAAAGCAAGTTTATCGCTTGTAGATCCTAATACAACTTGTGAATGAGGAGTTTTATCTGTAAGAGCTAGCGCTATTTCGGGCATTCCTTTAAGCCCAAAAAGGAACTTGTCTTCCCCTTTAAGTTCAAACTTAGTGTCCTCTGGCATTAGGTTTTTAAAATTTTCTACCTGAATCAGAAAATTATATAATTCCTCAGGATTTTTTTGTGTTTTTGCTACACGACTTTCTAGATTCATGGTATTGAATTAAGCGTTCCAGTTGCTAGGATCTTTTCTCCAGCTTTTTAATAATTCTATTTCGTCTCCTTTAAAGTGCCCAGCTTGAGTGGCTTGGTCGACAAGGTGATCATAATCACTTAAAGTAGTTAACTCTAAGTCATGCTTTTTAAAATTCTCTACTGCAAAATCAAAGCCATAAGAGAATAGTGCGAGCATTCCTTTTACATCAGCTCCAGCTTCTTGAAGTGCTTCTACTGCATTGAGGCTGCTTTTACCGGTACTGATAAGGTCTTCAACGACTACGACTTTCTGTCCTTTCTCTAGATGTCCTTCTATCTGATTCTGTCGGCCGTGCTTTTTAGCCTCTGGCCTTACATAAATAAAAGGCAGGTTCATATAATCGGCAACCAGCATTCCAATGCCTATTGCTCCAGTAGCTACTCCAGCGATTACATCTGGTTTGCCGTACAGCGCTTCAATGCGCTCTGCTAGTTGTTTTTTCAAGAAATTTCTAACCACTGGATAAGAGAGTGTTACTCTATTATCACAGTAAATAGGAGATTTCCATCCACTTGCCCATGTAAAAGGTTCTTGTGGTTGCAATTTTATTGCTTTAATTTGCAACAATAACTCAGCAGTTTTTATTGCTATATTCTTATCTCTAACCATGGGGCAAATGTATAAAGTTTTTGTGAAAGAGGTCGCTATAATCGTTACCTCTGATAAAAGCGCTTTCAAAGACCATAATACCTTTAATATTAAAAAGGTAAATTTTAATGAACTTGTTCAACAAATCGAAAATAAAGAAATCGCTAATGTGGTTTTATATTCTAAAAATGAATCCAAGCTTTTAAAAAGACTTCATAAGCTACTGCCCGTAGTTATAGCGGGTGGAGGGTTGGTCTTGAATCAGGATAATGACTTTCTCTTTATACATCGCAATGGAAAATGGGACCTACCTAAAGGAAAAGCAGAAGAAGGCGAGACCATTGAACAAACTTCTATACGAGAAGTAGAAGAAGAAACTGGAGTTAGAGATCTTCAAATCACCGATTATCTAGGACATACCTATCATACTTTTACTAGAAAAGGAAAACTTAAATTAAAGTTGACACACTGGTTTATCATGGAAACGGACTTTCATAAAAAGTTGAAACCACAAAAAAAAGAAGGGATCGACAAGGCGGTATGGATCAATAAAGAGATGGCAATTCTGGCTTTGAAGGATTCCTATGCTAACATTAGAGAACTTTTTCCAGACGACATGTTAGTTGATGATGCGCGATAGATCTAAATAATGAGTTAACTGATAGGCATCTATTTCCACGATCACTGTATCGTTTAAAAAGTCAAATTCTTTAGGTAATTCCACTTTTTTAGACAGTCTTAAATTTTTAGAAATTTCACTGTTAAACTGAAAAGCAAGACCGCTATTTTCAAAATCTTTGGGATCAAATTGAAATGCAGTGTTGCGTACATGTTCTATAAATTTATTTTGTAGGTCTCCCCCAGGAATCTCGTTTATAAGGTTTGCCACTGCTTGTTGTAAGTTGGCGTCAAAAATAATTTTTATATCCCCTTTTTTATTTTCTGGAATAAGATCGCTTAAATGAATTTCTTTTAACTCTGGTTTTAAGAATGTCCTTAAGAGCCTTCCTTTTTCATTGCCTCGGGTATATTTCAATTCATAGCTGGTAAATTTTTCTACATCAGAAACAAAAACGGTATTTAAATCTAAAAGGCCTTCATTTTTTTGGTCCCTACATAAAACACGCTCTCTTCTGTTAGTAAAGATGTCAAAAAGGTTTTTTAATGGTGTTCCTTGGACATAAGTAACATCAATAAAGTCTCTTGTTATCAGGCCAGTAATCGCATTGTTTAGAACCTTATCGGCAGCAGTTTTTGAATTGAAATTAGGGATGGAATACTGATAGCTCTTCCCGTTGCATTCCAGGTCTTTTTCTAACAGCTCATAAGAAATGGCGCCTTCAACTTTTATATCTGTGATTGGGGTTGCTTCAGGAGTATTTTTCTTGTCATTACAAGATAATAATGTGATGCAACTAATAATTAATAGGATTTTATTCATTTTTTGTTCCATTTATAAATAGGGTAAGTTAAATGCGATTTCTCATAGTTAGGACTGCGTTTATGGATCCAGTCCAGTTGCTGGTAATTACTTTCTTTAAAGGCTTTGTTTGCTGTTTTTAAGGAGTCAAACTCTTTTTTTAAATCTGTATTCTCACTTAGAATTTTTTGAGCAGTAGATTCAAAGACATAACTGGAAAAACCTTCCTTCTGTTGAAGTATGGTGTCAAAATAGTTCCATTTGAAAAAAGAGTCTTGTCCTGCTGGCTCCAGCGTTTCCATGATATATCTCATACCAGGTTGACGGGTGGGGATGATCATGTCGCTTTCGCGAAAGCGTAATGCTACAACTTCCTCTTCCACTTGTACATTAGAGTGTGGATAATGTCCTTCATACGCACTTGAAGCAGTTCTATAGTTAGCAATTCGGTATTTAGTAACATTTAAAGTGGTGTCTTTTGGTAAGAATTCCATTTTTATGTGATTGTGTCGCATCAATTCAATGATTTTCCATTGACTTTGAGGTACTACATAATAGTCTGGAATAGAGACACTATCGGTTGCTTTGAAGTAATTTTGATAGGCTGTTTTTTTAGTAAAAGGTTGATTGCGATCATAAGTCATCAAGTCGTTTCCTGTCAAATCATTTATACCGACTACCGCTTCATAACCTAAAAAATCCAATGTATCGGCTTTAGAACTGTCGACTGTATAGTTCAACGTATAGGAAGAAGAAGTTTTATAAGTTTTAAAAGAATCGGCACGAGCTTTTTTGATTTCTGCAACGTTCTCAGAACCTATACCTATCATTTCTTCCATGATTGCTTGAGTACCCAATACGCGGTCTTTATAAGGTTTCAACATGTGCGTTTCTACCATCATCCCTAGTGTATTCCACAAACTGGTATAACCGGTAGAGTATCTTGGGTAATCCATAAATTGAGAAAAACCTTTCTCAGGTGAAGAATTAAAGACATTCACATAGGGTGTAATTGGTAAATTTCTTGCTGCAAGTCGTGTTTCTAATTCTGGTTGTAACTTGGAGTGAAGGTAATTCCCTGCCGCATTTCCCAACTTGTCGTGTTGTGTGAATAGATGCGTCAACGTGTATTGATAATCGGCTCCATTGCTCACATGATTATCAATAAAAATATCTGGATTGATTTTATGATATATTTTATAAAAAGCTAATGCATTGCGAGAGTCTGCCTTTATAAAGTCTCTATTCAAGTCGTAATTGCGTGCATTACCTCTAAAGCCGTAGGATTCAGGACCGTTTTGATTGGTACGAGTAGATGTATTTCGATTTAAAGAGCCACCCACATTATAAACGGCAATAGCGCTAAAAATCAAATTATCAGGAGCATTTACTTTTCCGGTCGCAAGATCTCTTAAGAGCATCATGCTCGCATCGATACCGTCACTTTCACCAGGGTGAATTCCATTATTGATCAAAATTTTAATTTTGTCCTCGTTAGCGCTGCCCCAGTCAATGGATTTCTTTGAAAAGCTGATAAGATGCAAAGGCTTACCACTATCAGTCAGTCCTATCTCTTCTAATTGAATACTAGCAAAGTCTGCAGCTAAATTTTTATAAAAAGCAATAACTTCTTCATAGGTAGCCGTTTGGTTTCCATTGCCATTTTCAAAAGGCGTAGGATGTTTTTTAGCAGCTTGAACAGCTTGTTTTTTACTATCCGTTCCACAAGAGAATAATAGAAAGACAGTAACTAATAGTGTGAAAAATTTGCTCATTTTATATTTTTATATTTCTGTACTTTATTTATAAATAGCTCTTTTAAAGTGTGAGAGGCTTGCGTTTTAATAAACCTTCTTGTCTCTCATGGAATAATAAGGAACTTATCTAATAAAAAAAGTGATGTATACACACTTTTAAATTCTTTCCGTTTCTCCCATGAAGACCTTAGAGTCCATCTCAGCAGCTCATCAATAATTTCAAAGGTTCTCCTCAGGCAAAACCCAACGGGTTTCTTAATCAATTGAGGTATTTTTCAGCTCTCAGCTTTCAAGACGTTATCCGTGGACTATTAAAAGTCCCATCCATATAAATGAGATAAGTTCCAAACAGTTTAGCTTTTTAACGCTTGGAGTAATGAAGGCGTATTTTAATAGTAAATAGAAATTCGTTTTTTGCTAATAGCTAATAGCTAATCACCAATATCCACCATCAAGAAAGCTATATCCTTACCGTATCAGGCACTAAACTGGTGTAATCACCATTATTTCTTATCACATCTCTAACGATAGAAGAAGAGATATAACTTTTTCCAGAACTGGTGAGTAAAAATACGGTTTCAATTTCAGACAGTTTTCTGTTGGTATGTGCGATAGCCTTTTCAAATTCAAAGTCGGCTGGATTGCGCAATCCCCTGAGTATAAACGCAGCATTTTGTTCTTTGCAAAAATCAATGGTCAGACCAGAATAGGTCATCACTTTGATTTTTTGATCCTTACCAAAAGCTTCTTCTATAAAACGTTTGCGATCTTCTAGTGAAAACATATATTTTTTATCGGCATTAATACCTATAGCTATTATAACTTCATCAAAGAGTCCCAACCCTCTTTCTATAATATCGTAGTGACCTAAAGTGATGGGGTCAAAACTTCCGGGAAAAACGGCTCTTTTCATGAGTTGTGATGTTTGATAGTGTTTTCAATAATTTGAGTGAATACATTTTTCATTGTAGCTCCTGAAGCTTTAATTTGTTGTGGTATGATGCTTTCTTCACTCATTCCTGGATTAGTGTTTACCTCAATAAAATGAGGAATATTATTGTGAAAGATAAAGTCGGCTCTGGCAAGACCTTTTAATTTTAAAACTTGATAAATACGTCTTGTGATATCTTGAACTGCATTTGTATGGTCCTCACTTATGCGTGCTGGCGTTATCTCTTGAGATTTACCTTGATATTTTGCTTCATAATCAAAGAAGTCATTTTCACTTACTATCTCCGTAGGTAAAAGTACTTTTATTTCATTATCAATTTGATAAGCACCTACAGACACTTCTACGCCATCGAGAAACGACTCTATAATAATTTCATTATCAACAGAAAAAGCATTTTCTAGCGCTGCATCCATATCTTTAACTTTATATACTTTAGAAACACCAAAACTACTGCCACTGCGATTTGCCTTTACAAAACAAGGCAAACCAATGTTTCTAGCAATTATTTCTGCATCAATACTGTCTCCTTGATTGAGGTACATATGTCTACCAGTGGTAATGTTCCAAGGCTTTAATATGGCGATACAATCTCTTTTATTAAAAGTGATCGCACTTTGATAATAATCGCAAGATGTTTGTGGAATATGTAAAAGTTCTAGCATCGCCTGTATGATACCATCTTCTCCTGGCGTTCCATGAATAGTGTTGTAACAGCAGTCAAAAGTGACTTTTTCACCATCTATCGATAAACTAAAGTCATTTTTATTAATCTCATACCGCTCTCCAGTAGCATCTTTATAGTACCAACCCTCTTTTAAAATAGCAACAGAATAAATATTATACAAGTCAGAATCGAGGTTCTGTGCAATGACAGCGCCACTTTTCATGGATATCTCCCATTCGTGGGAATAACCCCCCATTAATACCGCAATGTTCTTCATAAGCTGATTTTTCGCTTGAGCGTAAACAACAAAGTTAAAAAAGATGTCGTTCTAAGAACCTATTCTATCCTTATCTTTGTTCAATATATTAACGGTTTAAAAAAATTCATTCGTTTTTTAACCTTTAAAAACATTAAAATTCTATGAATTTTTTCAGATTCATTTTTACTAAAACCTTTTGGATTCAAGTAGTTATAGCTGCTGTGGTAACCGTAGTGCTATGTTTTACTTATTTATTTTGGCTGGATTGGTACACTAACCACGACCAGAAAATAGAAGTCCCTAATCTAGAAAAACTTTCGTTAACAGAAGTAGATGAACAGTTAGAAGTGTTGGATTTACGTCGTAAAATCATTGATAGTGCGAGCTATAACCCTGCTTTTAAGCCTAGAACAGTGATTGAACAAGATCCATTAGCAGGTAAATTTGTAAAAGAAAACAGACAAATCTATATTAAATTAAACGCATCAGGTTATGGAAAAGTAACCGTGCCTAATTTGATTTATAAAACCAGAAGACAAGCGATTCCTACTTTGGAAGCATTAGGATTTAAAATAGGACAGATCACTTATAAGCCTAATATTGCCGAAAACACCGTTTTAGAAATGCGTTATAAAGGAGCAACCTTGGAGCCAGGATCACAATTGAGTAAAACATCTACCATAGATTTAGTCTTAGCAGACGGTAATAACCCATCAGCAATTGAGCAACCTACAAACAATGAATAAAGAGTTGGACCACGAAGATCTTGACGATCAACAAAAACACGAGCATTATCACTTTGTAGCAGGTAGTGGACAAGACCCATTGCGTGTTGATAAATACTTAATGAATTTTATAGAGAACGCTACACGTTCCAAAATTCAACAAGGTATTAAAGAAGGCGCCGTTACTGTTAATGGCGATATTGTAAAATCGAACTATAAAGTAAAACCTCACGACGATATTAGAGTGTCCTTTGACCATCCACCACATGAATCTCTTTTGGTGGCAGAAGATATACCCTTGAATATAGTTTATGAAGATGACTATTTAGTAGTGGTCAATAAACCGGCAGGAATGGTGGTGCATCCTGGACACGGGAATTATTCGGGAACCTTGATCAATGCTCTTATTCATCATTTTGAAAACCTTCCTAACAATTCCAGCAACCGCCCAGGATTGGTACACAGGATCGATAAAGATACCAGTGGTTTGCTCGTTGTTGCTAAAACAGAAGAGGCAATGGCCTATCTGTCTGCTCAATTTGCTGCCAAAACTAGTGAGCGAGAGTATATCGCCATTGCATGGGGTAACTTTACAGAGCCTTCTGGAACCGTAGAAGGCAATATAGGACGTCATCCTAAAAACCGTCTTCAAAACACCGTATGGGTAAATGACGATGCAGATAAAGGGAAGCCTGCTGTGACTCATTATAAAGTAGAGGAAGATTTCGGTTATGTGACGGTAATCAGTTGCCGCTTGGAGACGGGTCGCACACACCAGATAAGAGTGCACATGAAATATATAGGTCACACGCTTTTTAATGACGAGCGTTATGGTGGCGATAGAATTCTTAAAGGAACTAACTTTACTAAATACAAGCAATTTGTAGATAATTGCTTTAAAGTACTGCCGCGTCAGGCCTTGCACGCTAGAACTTTAGGTTTTGAGCATCCCCATACTAAAGAATGGATGAGTTTTACCAGCGATGTGCCTCAGGATATGGTTGAATGTATCGATAAGTGGCGTGTTTATGCTACTAATTCTAAAGATATGTAAGTAGATCATGAGGTAGCTCGAGGCGAAAGTGAAATACCAAGCATTTCCCTCCCAGTTTTATTAGTGCTATTTCCTTATGCTGTTGCCGCTAGTGGGCATATCGGTACTTGTTAAGATCGAGAAAGTTCATAGTGATATAAAGAACTTAATTAGATTTTGAGAGCAACATTAGATTTTCAATAGTATTTTTACTAATCAAAATACAGTCTATGAAAATCTTACTTTCTCCTGCAAAATCATTGGATTACGAAACTAAATTGCCCACCTCTAGAGCAACACAACCTTTATTTGCAGAAGATGCATCGCAAATAAATGCAAAGCTAGAGCGTATGAGCAAAAAGGAAGTAGGGGAGTTGATGCATATTTCAGACAAGCTAGCTGATTTAAATTACCAGCGTTACAAGAATTTTCAAGAAGTCTTTACCAAAGAAAATGCACGACCTGCGATCTATGCTTTTGCAGGAGATGTATACACAGGTTTAGACGCGTATAGTTTACCAACAGCTATTTTAGATCATGCTCAAGACAGTATACGTATACTTTCTGGGATGTATGGTTATTTAAGGCCCCTGGATTTGTTACAGCCTTACCGACTAGAAATGGGAACATCTTTACCTATTGAAAGTAATAAAAATCTGTATGAATATTGGAAAGATAAGATTACACCAGCCTTGAATAAGGAGATAAAAAAAGAGGAGTTATTGGTCAATTTAGCCAGTAACGAATACTTTAAAGCAGTAGATAAAAAGAACCAGGAGGGAATCCTAATCACCCCGGTTTTTAAAGATTACAAAAATGATAAGCTTAAAGTGATCTCTTTCTATGCTAAAAAAGCACGTGGTACGATGGCCAGGTATTTAATTGAGAATAAGATCGATTCTCTAGAAGGAATTAAAGCCTTTGCTATGGACGATTACAAATTTTCAGAACAAGAAACAGTTAAAGAAAACGAGCCTGTATTTGTAAGGTGAGACTTGACAAAATTATGGCACTAGTTTAGAGTTTCATAGGTATAAGTTTTATCTTTCGGCATGGAAGAAGAAAAATCCCATTTTTCTATTAAAGATTGGTCACTTAACGATAGACCAAGAGAGAAGCTTTTGCACAAAGGTAGTTCCTCACTTTCTGAAGCAGAATTGATTGCGATATTGATAGGCAGCGGCACCCGTAAAATGAGTGCGGTAGAATTAAGTCGTATGATGATGAACGACTCTCAAAATTCACTAGATATCCTAGGAAAAAAAAGCCTGAAAGAACTCATGAAATACAAGGGGATAGGAGAGGCAAAAGCCATTAGCATTGCCGCAGCAATGGAATTAGGTAAACGTCGTGCCATGGAAATGCCAGCAGGACTCCCTAAGATTAAATCCAGTAAAGATGCTTTTAGAATTATGCAACCCATTATAGGAGAATTGCCTCACGAAGAGTTTTGGGTCATGCTACTGGATAACGCCCACAAAGTCTTAGAGAAAAAAAATATCAGTATAGGTGGAATAACCGGTACCCTGGTAGATACACGGCTGGTATTTAAAAAGGCAATAGAAGCCGGAGCAGTTGCTATGGTGCTTGCACACAATCATCCTAGTGGAACTTTACAACCTAGTGTTCAAGATAAATCACTTACTCATAAATTAATAGAAGCAGGTAAATTACTCGATATCAAAGTACTCGACCATTTAATTATAACACAACAGAGCTTTTATAGTTTTGCAGATGAAGGACAGCTATTATGATTTTAATTTACTGTGCTAACATCACTCCTAGGAAAGAGTATATTTTTAAACACGTCTTTCGTCGTTTGATGTTACAAGATTTTAAATTTACCTCAGAGGTGAGTAAATTTGTAAGTCATTCTGGTGTAAAATTCAGTTACGGGCCTAAGCCATTAGGAGAAGAATTATTTATCTGGTCCCATGGTCTTCTAGATGAAAATGGTATAGATGATCATGAAATTGAATTTCATCAATGGGATGAGCTTCCTATCTTTTTCAAGGCTCCAGAGCGCAGTGATATACCCTTTGATGTTTTTTCGGCTGCGTTTTATTTAATCACGAGGTACGAAGAGTATTTGCCGCAGGTAAAAGACGACTTAGGAAGGTATAGTGCCAAAGAAAGTACGGCCGTTAAAGGAGGCTTTATTTTAATGCCCTTAGTAGATCTATGGATTAGAAAATTACTCATTCTTCTAAACAGGAGTTTTGATACTACCATCAAGCGAGAATTACAGCTTAAAACAATTGTAACTATTGAGGTGTCTTCTTTCTTTAAGTATAAAGGTCGCGGTGTGATGGATAACGCTATCTTGTTTTATGGTCATATCAAACGATTTAAAATACGCTATCTATTCAAACAGATCTTGGTTCTTTTAGGTTTTAAAATAGACCCATTTAACAATTACCAGCAATTGATTGATTCCATGAGAAATAGATGGAAACACGGAAGAAAAATACCCAGTGCTACAGAGAATATGATCTTTTTCTTTCATTTAGGAAGATATAACCGTACCGATAACGGGATAAGTCATAGGTCCAGAAGATATAGGGAAGCTATCAAACAAATAGGGGATTATGTAGATATAGGTTTGAGGTATTCTTTTTTTTGTGATGATAATGAAGTAAAGGCACAAGGAAAGAAGTTTGAGAAAATATCAAACAGGCCATTGAGTAAAACTATGGCAGCTTATTCTAAGATTTCCACTCCAGGACATTACAAACGACTGGTAGATTTAGAAAAACTAGAAGATTACAGCATGGGTTATGAAACCATGCCTGGTTTTAGAGCAAGCACCAGTCATCCATTTTATTTTTATGACCTCGATTACGAGGTGCAAACTCCGTTGCTTATCTATTCCTATGCCTTGCATTACAAAAGTATTTCTGGCAATATGCTTAATGGTCAGAAACAAATAGTACAACAATTGAAAAGAAGAGTAGAAGAGGTATCAGGCCATTTTATAGTCATGTATGATTATGCACAATTTGAGCAAGGTTTAAAAAGTCATGCGACTACCATTTTAGAATATATATATGACAAAGAAGTTTAATAATATAGAACACATTTTTTTTGATTTAGATCACACACTCTGGGATTTTGATCTGAATAGTAAGTTGGCCTATAAACAGATATTTGAAGAGCATCAACTCACTTTAGAGTTGGACAGATTCATTGAAATATATGAACCCTTGAACTTGCAGTTTTGGCGCATGTTTAGAGAGAATAAGATTTCTAAGGAAAACTTGCGCTTCCAAAGGTTAAAAACTGCTTTTGATGCTTGTGATTATGCTGTAGAAGACGAGAAGATCCATCTCTTTGCAGATTTATACATGGAGTACCTTCCTAATTATAATCACCTTTTTGACGGGTGTATTGAGCTCTTAGATCAACTTCAAGACAATTACCGACTTCATTTGATCACTAATGGATTTAATGGTGTCCAGCAAAATAAAATCAAGAACTCCGGTTTAGATAAGTATTTTGACGTGGTATTAACTGCTGAAGCTGCGGGAGTGAAGAAACCAGCACCAGAAATTTTTCACAAAGCTTTACAAATGGCTAATGCAGAAGTAGCCAATAGTTTGATGATAGGAGACAGCTATGAGGCCGATATCAAAGGTGCTCAAAATATAGGGCTAGCAACGATCTGGTTTCAACTAAAAGATGAGGTCGTTCCAGAACATGAAGTAGTTGTTCGTCACCTCAGGGATATCTACCCATTATTGTCATAATCGTAATGGTCTTTCCAGCGTTTTTGTAAAAACTCCTTTTGTGCATTTTCTCTAGGATTATTCCCAGGCTCGTAGATTTTTGTTTTACTGATCTCAGCAGGTAAAAAGTCGTAGTGGGCAAAATTCCCAGGATGGTCGTGTGCATATTTGTACTCTTCTCCATACCCCAATTCCTTCATAAGCTTTTTAGGGGCGTTTCTTAGCCCTAATGGCACCGACAGGTCTCCGGTTTCTTTTACGAGCCGTTGAGCGTTCCCTATAGCCATATAGCTAGCGTTACTTTTTAAGGAAGTGGCGAGATAAACGGCGCACTGGCTTAAAATAATTCGTGATTCTGGGTAACCTATGGTAGAAACCGCCTGGAAGGTATTGTTGGCCATGATAAGAGCGGTAGGATTTGCATTTCCTATATCTTCAGAGGCCAGTATCAACATTCTACGAGCTATGAACTTTAGATCTTCGCCTCCCTCAATCATTCTTGCAAGCCAGTAAACACTGGCATTAGGGTCGCTGCCTCGTATGGATTTGATAAAAGCACTGATGATGTCATAATGTTGTTCACCAGTTTTATCATATCGTGCAGGATTAGCTTGTACTTGTGATAATACCAGCTTGTTCGTGATGGATATTTTATCCGTGGTTTGAGAATTCACGACAAGCTCAAAAACATTTAATAGTTTGCGTGCATCACCACCACTAATTCTTATAAGTGCTTCTGTTTCTGTGATGTCAATATCTTTTTTAGATAAGAGTTCATCAATTTCAATGGCCCTGCGGAGTAAGTTTTCTAAGTCCGCTTTCGCGAAAGCGTCTAATACATAAACCTGACATCTAGATAAAAGTGCCGGGATGACTTCAAAACTTGGATTCTCTGTCGTGGCTCCTATAAGGGTGACCCAGCCTTTCTCTACGGCCCCCAAAAGTGAATCTTGCTGTGATTTGCTGAACCTATGGATCTCATCAATAAACAAAATTGGATTCTTTGCTGTAAATAAGCCTCCAGAGTTCTTTGATTTCTCTATTACCTCACGTATGTCCTTTACACCGCTGTTGATTGCACTAAGGGAGTAGAAAGGGCGTTTGCTCTCTTGGGCAATAATATTAGCAAGAGTTGTTTTTCCAGTTCCTGGAGGGCCCCACAAGATCAAGGATGGAGTGGTGCCATTAAGGATATGTTGTCTCAAGGCACCCTTGTCACCTACAAGATGTTGCTGGCTCAAGTACTGGTTGAGATTGTTCGGTCGGATTCGTTCTGCGAGTGGTGTGTTTTGCATAAGGCTAAATTAAAGGTTCTTCGTCTTACGTACAATTTAAGATCCCATCATTTGTAATGATGTCATGACAAGATTTCGTTTATTTGTATTGGCTTCTTAATTGATAGGTACCTTCTAATGAAAGATTCAGAATATTTTAAATTTGATGGGTTCACCGTTTTACCGGCGGTGTTCTTTGTATTTGTTATGTGGCTGGTTTATTGGTTAGAAGTGAAATTTCACTTTAGGTTTACAGACAATGGAATCCGTCCACACCGATTGTCAGGTTTACAAGGGGTCGTTTTTAGTCCTTTTATCCATTCTGGATTGAAACATTTATGGAGCAATTCTTTACCATGTCTTATTCTTATCACCGCTCTTAGCTTTTTTTACAGAAGAGTGAGTTTCTATGTATTGGTGGGTGGAATAGTGCTAACTGGTGTTCTTACGTGGCTTTTAGGAAGACCTTCTTACCATATAGGAGCAAGTGGTGTCGTGTATATGTTAACGGCCTTTTTATTTTTTAAAGGCGTGTTTACGGGTCATTATAAATTACTTTCTTTAAGCTTTTTAGTGGCTTTTTTTTATGGTAGTTTGATATGGTATGTATTGCCCATTAAAGAAGGTGTTTCTTGGGAGGGTCATTTAAGCGGTGCCATAGCAGGCTTGTTTCTCGCTATAGTAACACGTAACAAGCTTCCTGAAAAGAGAAAGTACGTATGGGAACTGGAGCACTACAAAGAAGAGGAAGATCCCTTCATGCTTCATTTTGACGAGAACGGTAACTTTGTGGAATCCATTGATGAAGAAGAGTAGTAACGCTATAACTTCTGTCTCACTACTTCATAAAGCATAGCTCCACAAGCCACAGATACATTAAGAGAGGCGATGTCACCTTGCATAGGCAGTTTCACTATGTGGTCGAGCGTTTTCAATGTAGAAGGATTGATACCTCGGTCTTCACTACCCATTACAATACCAAGGGGTATGTTCAAATCAATATCGTACAATAACTGGGTTGCTTTTTCACTAGCTCCAGCGGTTTGTATACCATAGGCTTGTAAAAGAAAAATAGCGTCTTTGATGTGGTTTACTTTACAAATAGGCATGTTAAACACGGCACCAGCACTGGTTTTGATAGTGGCGGCATTTACAGGGGCACTTCCTTTCTCTGATACAATAATGGCTTTAACACCTGTACACTCAGCAGTACGTATAATAGCACCGAAGTTGCGTACATCAGTTATTCCATCAAGCAATAAGAAAAGTGGTTTAGTTTCTAGATCGGTCTTTTCAAGAATGCTTTCCAGATCATGAAAGTCCACAGGAGATATGCTTGCCGCAGCTCCTTGGTGATTACCTCCTTTAGCAATATGGTCTAGTTTTTCACTAGGCACATAAGAAACGGCTATGTTATTTTTACGTGCAGTGTTTTGAAGTTGGTGCATTAAAACCCCGTCAGCTTCTTTAAGAAGGTAGATTTTAGAAATCTCTTTATCGCTTTCGATTGCTTCTATGATTGCTCTGATCCCGTAAATGTATGTAGTCTTTTCCATGCTGCAAATGTAGTAGTTATTATTTGAGTTTAGTGCAAAAAAAAACCCAAGCCTAAGCTTGGGTTTTTAAAATTTTATTGTGGATCAATAATTATTGATTCACACAGAAAGATCTGCTTTGAGAAGCTCCAAAAGCACCTCCACCTGAAGCAAATGTAATAATAGAACAAGTTATTGTGTAGTTTCCAGTAACAGTTCCGTCTAGTTGACCATCTCCATAAGAGTCAGTTATTGTAGCTGTATAACAACCATCAGCTAAGAAAATGTCAGCTGTGATAGTTTGTACACCGTTACCTAGAGCAGGCATGGTATAAACCACATTTCCTGTAGCATCGTCTGTAATACTAAAACCAGTTTCACCAGCATAAAAATCAGTGTTGATGGTAAACGTAGTATCATTACAAACAATTTCTCTAAAGTAATCTACAGTTGTTGATCCTTTGAAAGCAGCAGTTGTTCCTCCAGACGTTTCGATTGTAAAAGTTGCGGTTTTAAGATCTCCATCATTTCCTGTAATTGCAGCGTAGTCAAAAGCTACTGAAAGCACTCCTTCATAAGAGTCTGCAGGAATAGATAAAGAACCAACTGTAAATTCAGCAGGATTAGTTGCGTCATTTACTGTTACGTTAAAAGACCTTGCTTCACCAGATACAGTCGTACTTAAAACTGGAATGGATAAAGTTAAACCTTCTACAGGTATCGATGTACTATAAGCAGCTTGAGTAAACTGTAGTGCCGTTTGTCCATTGACATTGTCAAAGATAGGCTCTTCAGATTCACAAGAAATTATGAATGCTGTTAAGCATATTGCGATAAATTTTATATAGTTTTTCATTTTCATTTTTTTTAGATTAATAACCAGGGTTTTGTTGTGCTCTCAAACCAGGATTACCGTTGAATTCAGATAATGGAATAGGCCAGTTGAATCTAAAGTCTGATAAAGCAAGATCACAAGCTGCAAAAGGAGCACAATCCATGTTAGCTCTATCAATACCTCTATTACCTAGAGAACCTAGTCTTCTAAGATCGACATATCTTCTTCCTTCAAAAGCAAATTCTAGTCTTCTTTCGTCAACAATTGCACCCCAAGCTTCTGTTATATTAGCATATGCAGGAGTAGCTTGATCAGCTCCAAACCTTGAATCTCTCAAATCATCAATTAATCCTGCAACGCCAGGAGCGTCACCAGCATTAGCACGAGCCTCTGCAAGAATCAATAACATTTCTGAAGAACGTAATATTTTTTGATCGTTCATTAATGGTTGACCTTCTGAACCTCTATACTTATTTACAATAAATACATCTCTACCAGCTTCAGCAACATTTGAAAATTCAATTCCATTGTTGTCTCTTCTTAAATCAGCTGCGTCATATGCAAACCATAAGTTAGTAGCCATTTCATAATATGGACCACCATTCAGGTCAGGACCAGAAAAGGCAAAACTAGCACCGTTCCATCCACCAGCAGAAGAACTTCCTGTAGCACCTTGACCGTCATAAGAATCATTAATAGTTCTTTCTAACTTCATGATTACTTCTGTGTTACCAGTGTCAGCGATCATAGCATCATACTGAGCAGGTGTTCCTAATGGGTAAGAGGTTAGTAAACTATTTGCGTAAGTTACTGCATTACCATAATCACCTGAATAAGCATAAGCTCTTGCTTTTAAAGCATTTACACTATCCTTACTAAAGAATGTAGAACTACTTTGAGTATCAATTAACCCATTAGCAGCGTCCAAGTCAGTAAATATTGCTGTAAAAGTTTCCCCAGTAGTGTTACGTAGTGGAGCAAGACCAGTATTTGCAACAAAATCAATAACAGGTACACCTAAAGTAGTAGGGTCTGTTAAGTCAGTGCTGTAGTACTGAAGAAGTTGTAAGTGTAAAAACGCACGTATCGCATGTGCTTGACCTACTATACGATCTTCAGCAGCTTGATCATCACTATCAATATCGGCAGCAGCTTCAATAATTCTTGTAGCTCTTGTAATACCTTGATAATTTCTTGTCCATAAAGCACTTGGTCCAGCTGCACCAGAATTAAACTGCTGACGGTACAAAGATTGTCCTTGACCTCCATTAGAATATGCAATACGAATTTCATCAGTAAATACCGCATTAAAGTGTATTTCTGGTGTCGTATCTAGTCTGTTGTATGCAGCAGATAACGCATCCTGTAGGTCGTTAGTTGTTTGTAGTGCATTATCAGCACCTAACAAACCTACTTGTTCAATGTCAATAGCATCTTCGCAGCTCACTGCAAATACCGCTAAGGCACCTAATATTAAATTTTTATATATTTTCATTGCTTGTTTTTTTTAAATTCCTATTTCTACTCCTACAGATATGATTCTCGGTGTTGGATATGTACGTGATCCATTGCTTAATACAGCAGCATCAAATCCTCTCCACTTAGAGAAAGTAACTAAGTTTTCTGCATTTACAAAAAGTCTCAAATTAGTTAAATGGAACTTTTCTACCACTGATTTGTCAAATGCGTAACCAAAGCTTACGAAACGTAATCTTAAGTAGTCAGCTTCTCTCAACCATCGGTTACTGTTGTTTAACGCTAACACGTTAGTCGCATCTAGTGATGGGATAGCAGTTACTCTGTTTGTTGGAGTCCATGCATCTAATAAGTCTGCAGATACATTAAACTGTCTTACACTTGTAATATCAACAACATCAGCAAGGTTAAAGTCAAAACGATCTATACCAGTTGCGTAATTCCATTGAGTTGTAAGGAAGAAGTTTTTGTAGTCAGCATTCAAAGTAATACCACCTTGAAATTCAGGAGTGAGATTTTTGTTTAACCATCTTCTGTCCGTATCATCATTAGGGTTTTCAGTTAGGTTTCCATTGATGTCATAATGAAGTAATTCACCGTTTGCTGGGTTTACACCTGCATAAGGAACTGAAAAATACTCTCCTAATCTACCACCTTCTCTACCTACACCGATACTTTGTCCGTCTTCTGTTGGTAAGTCTCTAATTACATTTTCATTAAAGTTTCCTACAACACCTAATTCTAGACCAAAATCTCCTTGGTTTTTAGGTTGAAAAATTTTATATCTAAGGTCTATATCTATACCTTTATTAGTCATTGTTCCAAAGTTACCAAAAAGTGAATAACCACCTGTACCAACTGCACCAGAAATATTTCTTGCTTGAAATAAGTCTTCTGTGTCCTTATAGTAAAGATCGATATTACCTCTTAATCTTCTGTCTACAGCTTCAAAATCAATACCTAAGTTAGTCTGACGAGTCGTCTCCCATTTTAAGTCACTAATACCAAATACAGTAGGCGCAAGTCCTTGAACACCTCCATAACCTCCTACAGAACCATATAGATCTTCTGTCAATGTAAGTCCAGTGAAGTATCCACCACCGTTTACATTTTGATTTCCTACAGTACCGTAAGAAGCTCTTATTTTCAAGGTGTCAAAAGGATTGTTGTCTCCCCAGAAGTCTTCATTACTTACGTTCCATCTACCAGCTATGGAGTAAAAAGTACCCCATCTGTTAGTTGATGAAAATCTTGAAGAAGCATCTCTTCTCAAAGTTGCACTAAATCCATATTTACTGTCGTAATCATAATCTAATGATCCAAAGTAAGAGAATAAACCTGAATTAAGAACTGTTGCATTAATGTTGTCTACAAACACATCGCTTCCACCATTATCACCGATAAATCCAGCGCCATCTCCAGGAGAAAATAGTGTTGGGTTAAGTCCGTTAGCTCTAAATCCAAATCCTCTAAAATGAGCCTTAAAGTATTCTGTATAAAGACCTACATCTAAAGTGTGCTTTTCATTAAATGTTTTGTTATATGCAAGACTAGTTACAGAGTTGAATGAAAATTGTCTGCTAGTCTGTTGAAAAGCAAAACCAGCTTGTCCTGCGTTGAAACTGTTTTGAAAAAACAAAGAGTTCCAACTATCAGAACCTTGGGATCTTGTTAGGACTATGTTTTGATAATCAAAACCACTTACGTTTCTCAGCGTAAGATCATCTGTTATTTTGTATCCAAAGTTTGCACTACCTAATACTTTAACTTCTTCTTCATCTCTTTGGTAAGAATTTAATCTGTCTAAAAGAATAAGAGGAGTAGATCTAAAAATAGATTCTAGTGTAGGAGTTGCTGCTACCAATTCTGTTGCATTTGTGTAATCAGTTGGTTGTAAATAAGGTACAGAGATAAACGCCCCTAATACATAGTTACGGTTAATAGCACCTGATCCAATTGAGTTAGGCTCATTATTCACAGAGTAGTTAGCATTTAAATTAAGACCGTAAGTAAATCTCTTGTTTTCAGATCTACCGTTGATATTAGTTCTAATGTTAAATCTCTTCAATTTGGATTGTACTAATACACCTTCTTGATCGAAATAACCAAGTGAAGTAAACTGCGTACTATTTTTTCCACCAGAAGATAAGGTCACTGTATTGTTTGTGCTTACTCCAGTTCTAAAGAATACATCTTTCCAGTCTGTATTAGGAGCACCAGCGATTTGAGCATCTGTAAGTGGAGTTCCACTACCGTCAAATCCATTTGCACCAAAACCGACACCTCTATCACGTTCTAACGTAAGTAGTTGCTGAGAATCCATGTAGTTGTAATCATTACCCATCAGGTTAGTAAATGACTGTATAGAAGTTGCATTCACTTTTAAAGGTTGTTCGTACTTACCTTTTCTAGTTTCAATAACAATTACACCATTTGCTCCTCTGTTACCATATATAGAAGTACCTGCAGCATCTTTAAGAACTACAACACTTGCTATATCTTGTGGGTTTAAACTTCTGAAGTTATCCTCATCTACTGGTATACCATCGATTAAGAATAAAGGCTCTGTATTACCATTGATAGATCCCACACCACGAAGGTTTACTGTAGAATTTGCTCCTGGTTGTCCAGAGTTAGTAAAAATGTTCAAACCTGCTACTTGTCCAGAAAGAGTCTGTACAAAAGAAGCGTTTGGTCTGTTCTCAATGGTTTCACTAGTTACTACACTAGCTGCTACATTGATTCTCTCTTTTACTGCATCTCGGAAACCTACTACAACAACAGCATCCAATGATGTTTTCATTAGCGTGTTTATTACGGTTTGGTCACCTACTAGGACCATGACTTGATCATAACCGGAATAAGTAAATACTAACGTGTCCTCTGAATTAGCTTGGATTGAGTAATTTCCATCAAAGTCGGTTGTGGTATTAGCGGTTCCTCCTTTTACAGAGACGACAGCTCCAAAGAGACCACCTTCTGTATCAGTTACCTTCCCGGTAACGGTTTGCTGGGCAAAAGCTACTTGCACAACTAACGCTAGTAAAAGCGTTAAAATTCCATTTAATTTTGTTTTCATGTTTAGATTTATTTGAATTAGCCAATGCCAAAAATCAAAAAAAGAAGTTAATAAAACAACTTTTATGGAATCTATTTATACTATTTATTTAAATAGACTTAACATTCAGCTAACATTCTAGAAGTTTATTTTTAGGTTAATGTGAGCTACTGTGCTGGATAAGTCCACTTTAGCATCTTCAAAACGGCCGTTTGCGATGCTTAAATTTAAAACCCCAGCCTGTGTTAAAATTGCAATCCCACCACCAAAACCGTATAATTTATCAAGCTTTTTACTATTAAAATTCTCAAAAACTCCTATATCTAGAATACTGTGTAGGTATATTTGATCGTTTAAACGGTATCTATACTCAGTTGCGAGCGTGGTATAGAAAGAGCTATCTATGCTGTTTTGGTTAAACCCTCTAATACTTCCCAAACCGCCGAATTGATAAAGCTCATTGAACTGGATATTATTAGAGTTTAAGTAGGTGCTCGTCAATCTGCCTAAAAACTTACTTCTATAACCTAGATGCCACAACTTTAAAAAGGTTGCGTGAAAATTCAATTGATTTTCAGAATTGTTTTCAATGCTTCTTTCATTGAACCCTATACGGGTAGTTAACCAGAGGTTTTCTGGCATTAAAAGGTCTGATGTCTGCTTTTTAATTTCTGTTATTAGCTCTATTCCGTTTTTAGAAAAATCTTCTAAACTGGCATCTTGACCTATTGCCGTAGAGGTGCTGTTGATGTAGTTGATTCCTATAGTACTGTTCCAATTGGGTTTGTAAAACAGTCCTGCTCTTACTGATGTTCTTTGGTAGGTGCTGTCTCGCCTTTGTATTTCCAGCATAGAAGATATCCCTAGAGGGGTATCCCATACATAAGGAAGGTCTATACTGGTCGTGAATTGCGTCTGGTCGCCATTGTCGTTTCTGTATTCTAGAAGAAAGGTTTCTGCGCGATCCAGATTGTTTTGTAGTTTGAGGTGAACATATCCGTTCAGTTCCAGTTTTCCATTATTAGAATTATTAAAACCTATTAAACCATCAGCACTATTTGTTTTTATTTTTTCCAGGTAAATAAAAACGTTGGTGCTGTCCTGTTTGAATAACACCTCTGTGTCCTTTGTTTTTTTTACAAAGGGCATGTCTTCAAGACTTTTTTCTAGTCGCCCAATGGTTTTATCGTTATAGGTGTTTCTTCTTTTGGTAAAGTTTTGGAGCGTGTTGGTTGGAAATTTGTCATATCCTTTTATCGTTATGCGGTTTAAATACCTTTTTTTTCTTTGAGAAACTGTAAGTGCAGCTTCTATAGTATCGCTATTGTTGAATTTAAAATGGGTTAGTTGGGTTGTGGTAAAAGGGAAGCCTTCTTGTTGGATGCTATTGTTTAGGTCATATAAATAATTTTCAATCTCATTTATAGGAATGAAGTTACGCTTTCGCGAAAGCGAGATCACTTTCAGGACCTCTAACCTAAGATCGGTATCTTCTTTAATTTGAACATGGGAATACCTTCTGTTGAGTACTATCTCTAATTGTTGTAAGCTGTCATTGATCTTTTGTCGCTTATTAATAAGAAGATTCAAGTAGCCCTTTTTCAACAAGGAAGTTCTGATGCTGTCGGTCTGTTGGTTGCTATTCATTTCTTTTAAAGGGAGTTGAACAAGGGAGTCTGCGGGACTAAGTTCTGTTTTTTTAAAAGCGAGTTGGAGTTGATGGTTTTGACCATTTCCTATATTTAAAAATAGAATATATATAATAAGGACGTAAGTATGTTTCAATGTAGTTTTGTTATTAAGGCTTAAACCTATGAATTAACGTGTGATATTGTTCTATTCTTGTGCTTTAATAAAAAGATATACAAATATTTGAAACTGAGGTTTGAATAAGTCAATTTTATTCATACCTTTGCCGACCCTTAAAAAAGGATTAATTTATTAGCGTAAAACAATATGCCAACGATTTCACAATTAGTACGTAAAGGAAGAGCCAAAATAACCAAGAAGAGTAAATCGGCTGCTTTAGATTCATGTCCTCAACGTCGTGGAGTATGTACTCGTGTTTACACCACAACACCAAAGAAGCCTAACTCGGCAATGAGAAAGGTTGCTCGTGTTAGACTTACCAACGGTAAGGAAGTAAACGCATACATTCCAGGAGAAGGACACAATCTACAAGAGCACTCGATAGTATTGGTTAGAGGTGGAAGGGTAAAGGATTTGCCGGGAGTTAGATATCACATTGTGCGTGGAGCACTGGACACCGCAGGTGTAGCAGACCGTACACAACGTAGATCTAAATACGGTGCAAAACGCCCTAAGAAGTAAACTAAATTTTAAAGAATTGGAGCATACTCTGTTCCTATTTTTTTAATTAACAATTTCAACAAGAAGAAATGAGAAAAAGACAGGCCAAGAAGCGTCCTATCCTACCGGATCCACGCTTTAAAGACCAGCTAGTGACACGTTTCGTTAACATGATGATGTTACACGGAAAGAAGTCTACAGCATTCAAACTTTTCTATGATGCAATGGATATCGTAGAAGAGAAAAATCAAGATGAAGAAAAGACTTCTCTAGAAGTGTGGAAAGATGCGTTATCTAACGTTATGCCACACGTAGAAGTACGTTCTCGCCGTGTTGGTGGAGCTACTTTTCAAATTCCAATGCAAATTAGACCGGATAGAAAAATATCTACTGCTATGAAGTGGTTGATCAGTTATTCTCGTAAGCGTAATGAAAAATCATTTTCTGTACGATTAGCTTCTGAAATTCTTGCTGCGGCTAAGGAAGAAGGTGCTGCTGTTAAGAAAAAGGTGGATACGCACAAGATGGCTGAAGCGAATAAAGCATTTTCACACTTTAGATTCTAAAAATGGCACAAAGAGATTTAAAATACACGAGAAATATTGGTATTGCTGCGCACATTGATGCGGGTAAAACCACTACGACAGAGCGTATTCTTTTTTATACAGGAGTAAGTCATAAGATAGGTGAGGTGCACGATGGTGCTGCTACTATGGACTGGATGGAGCAAGAGCAAGAACGTGGTATTACTATTACTTCTGCTGCTACTACATGTACATGGAAATTTCCAATGGAAAACGCAGAGCCATTACCAGAAACTAAGGATTATCACTTTAATATTATTGACACACCAGGTCACGTTGACTTTACAGTAGAGGTTAATAGATCGTTACGTGTTCTTGACGGTTTAGTTTTCTTATTTAGTGCAGTTGATGGTGTTGAGCCGCAATCTGAAACTAACTGGAGACTTGCTGATAATTATAAAGTGCCGCGTATAGGTTTTGTAAACAAAATGGACCGTCAAGGGTCTAACTTTCTTGCTGTATGTCAGCAAGTAAAAGATATGTTGAAATCTAACGCAGTGCCGATTGTTTTAAACATTGGCGATGAAGATGAATTCAAAGGTATCATTGACCTTGTGAAGAATCGTGCTATTGTTTGGCATGATGATACTCAAGGAGCAACATTTGATGTGATCGGTATTCCTGAGGAATTGAAAGAAGAGGCAAGAAAATATCGTGGAATGCTTATCGAAGAGGTAGCTGCATATGATGAGAACTTGCTTGAAAAATATATGGAGGATGAAGACTCTATTACTGAGGATGAAGTGCATGCTGCTCTTCGTGCTGCTGTAATGGATATGTCTATTATTCCTATGATTTGTGGTTCAGCGTTTAAAAATAAAGGTGTTCAGTTTCTATTAGATGCTGTATGTCGTTATTTGCCTGCTCCTACAGATAAAGAAGGTATTTTCGGTATCAATCCTGATACTGATGAGCAAGAAATAAGAAGACCAGATGTTAATGAGCCTTTTGCTGCTCTAGCATTTAAAATTGCTACAGATCCTTTTGTTGGTCGTTTAGCTTTTTTCCGTGCTTATTCTGGCCGTTTAGATGCTGGATCATACATCCTTAACAACCGTTCAGGTAAAAAGGAACGTATTTCTCGTATTTATCAAATGCACTCTAATAAACAAAACGCCATCGATTATATCGAAGCGGGTGATATAGGTGCAGCGGTAGGATTCAAAGATATCAAGACTGGTGATACCATGACTGATGAAAAGCACCCTATCGTTTTGGAATCTATGGATTTTCCAGATCCAGTTATCGGTATTGCTGTAGAACCAAAAACTAAGGCAGATGTTGATAAAATGGGTATGGCTTTAGCTAAATTAGCTGAAGAAGATCCAACATTCCAAGTAAGAACTGATGAAGCTTCAGGCCAGACTATTATCTCTGGAATGGGAGAGTTACACTTAGATATTATCGTTGACCGTATGCGTCGCGAATTTAAGGTTGAGCTTAACCAAGGTGCGCCACAAGTGGAGTATAAAGAGGCTATCACTAGATCGGCTACACACAGAGAAACTTATAAAAAGCAATCTGGTGGTCGTGGTAAATTTGGAGATATTGTATTTACTATCGAACCAGCTGAACCAAATGAGGAGGGTAAGATAGAAGAAGGTCTTCAATTCATAAATAAGATTAAAGGTGGTAACGTTCCTAAGGAATTTATCCCTTCAATTGAAAAAGGTTTCCGTGAATCAATGAAAGCAGGTCCTCTTGCTGGATTTGAGATGGATAGTATGAGAGTAACCTTGACTGATGGATCTTTCCACGCTGTGGATTCTGATGCATTATCATTTGAACTTGCTGCTAAAATGGGTTACAAAGCTTCTGCAAAGTCTGCAGGTGCGGTAATTCTAGAACCTATCATGAAGCTTGAGGTAATTACTCCAGAAGAAAACATGGGTGATATCGTAGGTGACTTAAACCGTCGTCGTGGTCAAGTGAATGATATGAGTGATCGTAATGGTGCTAAGGTTGTTAAAGCTGATGTGCCATTGTCGGAGATGTTTGGTTATGTAACTACGTTACGTACGCTTTCATCAGGTCGTGCAACATCTACAATGTCATTTTCACATTATGCTGAAACTCCTTCTAACATTAGTGAAGTAGTAATCGCAGCAACAAAAGGTAACAATTAATATTTCAAACGATGAGTCAAAAAATCAGAATTAAACTCAAGTCTTACGATTATAATCTGGTAGATAAATCTGCAGAAAAAATCGTTAAAACTGTAAAAAGTACAGGTGCTGTTGTAACTGGACCTATTCCACTTCCAACACACAAAAAAATATTTACAGTATTAAGATCTCCTCACGTCAATAAAAAATCTCGTGAGCAGTTTCAATTGAGCTCTTACAAGAGACTTCTTGACATCTATAGTTCTTCTTCAAAGACTATTGATGCTCTTATGAAGTTAGAACTTCCTAGTGGAGTTGAAGTGGAGATCAAGGTATAATCATTTTACTGAGGATAAGAAAATTGATAAGTACCGCTTTCGCGAAAGCGGTGCTTTTTAAAAAGTTTTTAAATAACAATTAATTAAATAAATATGTCTGGGTTAATAGGAAGAAAAATCGGAATGACTAGTATTTATGACGAGAATGGTAAGAATATGCCATGTACGATCATAGAGGCAGGTCCTTGCGTTGTTACCCAAGTCAGAACTGAAGAGGTAGATGGATATTCTGCTTTGCAATTAGGTTTCGATGACAAATCAGACAAGAATGCTTCTAAAGCTGCTCAAGGGCATTTTAAGAAAGCAGGTTCTGGTGTCAAAAGAAAAGTTGCTGAATTCAAACGTTTTGATAAGGAGTACAATTTAGGTGATTCGATCACTGTAGATATGTTCACAGAAGGTGAATTTGTCGATGTGGCGGGAACGTCAAAAGGTAAAGGTTTTCAAGGTGTTGTTAAACGTCACGGTTTTGGTGGTGTTGGACAAGCGACACACGGTCAACACAACCGTTTAAGAGCTCCTGGTTCTATCGGTGCTGCATCTTACCCTGCACGTGTATTCAAAGGAATGCGCATGGGTGGACAGATGGGTAACGAAAAAGTAAAAGTTCAAAATTTAAGAGTATTAAAAGTTGTTTCTGAAAAGAATCTTTTAGTGGTGAAGGGTTGTATACCTGGTCATAAAAACTCTTATGTAATCGTACAGAAATAATGAAGATAGCAGTATTAGATTTAAAAGGAAAAGAAACTGGCCGTCAGGTAGAGTTATCTGATGATATTTTTGGTATCGAGCCTAGTGAGCATGCTATTTATTTAGATGTAAAGCAATATTTGGCAAATCAACGTCAAGGTACGCATAAAGCTAAGGCCCGTGCAGAGATTACGGGAAGTACACGTAAGATAAAGAAACAAAAAGGAACAGGTACAGCACGTGCAGGTTCTATTAAGTCTCCTATCTTTAGAGGTGGAGGTCGTATTTTTGGTCCATTACCACGTAGTTATTCATTCAAATTGAATAAAGGTCAGAAGAGGTTAGCTCGTAGAAGTGCATTAAGTCAGAAGATGGCTGAGGGTACTCTTACAGTAGTTGAGAACTTTAATTTTGAGGCACCAAGAACAAAGGATTTTATTGAAGTTTTAGAAGGTTTAGGACTTAATAATAAAAAATCCCTTTTTGTGTTGGGTGAATCAAATAATAATGTATATTTGTCTTCGCGAAATTTGAAGGGCTCTGATGTTATAACTAACTCAGAATTAAGCACTTACAAAATTCTAAATGCTGCAAACGTAGTGCTTTTAGAAGGTTCGCTAGAAGGAATTCAAGAAACTTTAAGTAAATAAGTCATGAGCATTTTAATAAAACCTATTATTACTGAGAAGGCAACTAGAGATAGTGAGCTTCTAAATCGTTACGGTTTTGAAGTGTCTCCTAAGGCTAATAAAGTTCAAATCAAAAAAGAAGTAGAGGCGACCTATAGTGTAACTGTTCTTAAAGTAAGAACAATGAATACTCGTATCAATCGCAATACTAAATATACTAAATCAGGGATTCAAGTTGGTAAAACTAGTGCTCGTAAAAAAGCATTTGTACAACTTAAAGATGGTGAAACCATTGATCTTTACAGTAATCTATAATTAAAAGACAATAATGTCAGTAAGAAAATTAAAACCTGTAACACCTGGACAGCGATTTAGAGTTGTTAATGGCTACGACGCCATTACAACTGATAAGCCGGAGAAGAGTTTACTCGCTCCGATAAAACGTTCAGGTGGTCGTAATGATAGTGGTCGTATGACTATGCGTTACAAAGGTGGTGGTCACAAAAGACGCTACCGTATAATCGATTTCAAGAGAAATCATCATGGTGTTCCAGCAACTGTTGCAAGTATAGAGTACGATCCAAATCGTACTGCCTTTATTGCTCTTGTGAACTACCAAGATGGTGAGAAGCGATATATCGTTGCTCCTAATGGTCTTAAAGTGGGTCAGAACATTGTGTCTGGCGAAACTGCAACTCCAGAAGTAGGAAACGCTATGAAGCTTTCACAAATTCCTTTAGGTTCGATCGTTAGTTGTATTGAATTACGTCCAGGTCAAGGAGCTACTATAGCTCGTAGTGCTGGTTCTTTTGCTCAGTTAATGGCAAGAGATGGTAAATACGCTACGGTTAAAATGCCTTCTGGAGAAACAAGATTAATTTTGCAAGAATGTTTAGCTACTATAGGAGCTGTTTCTAACAGTGATCACCAGTTAGTGGTAAGCGGTAAAGCAGGAAGATCTAGATGGTTAGGTAGAAGACCTAGAACTCGTCCAGTAGTGATGAACCCTGTTGATCACCCAATGGGTGGTGGAGAAGGTAAGTCTTCTGGAGGTCATCCAAGATCTCGTAATGGTATTCCTGCAAAAGGATATCGTACACGTGATAAGAATAAAGCTAGTACTCAATATATAATAGAACGTAGAAAGAAATAAATTATGGCTCGTTCACTTAAAAAAGGACCTTACGTATTTCATAAACTTGAATCTAAGGTGGCTCAAAACATTGAGTCCGGAAAGAAAACTGTTATCAAAACTTGGTCTCGTGCATCTATGATCACTCCAGATTTTGTTGGTCAAACAATTGCTGTTCATAATGGACGTCAGTTTGTTCCCGTGTTTGTTACAGAAAACATGGTTGGACATAAACTTGGTGAATTTTCACCTACCAGATCCTACAGGGGTCACGGTGGTGCAAGGAACAAAGGTAAAAAATAAGCTAAGCTATGGGAGTTCGTAAACGACAAACGGCTGAAAGGCTAAAGGAAGAGAGAAGTAAAATTGCTTTTGCAAAGCTTAATAATTGCCCTACTTCACCTCGTAAAATGAGATTAGTAGTTGATATAATTAGAGGAAAGAAAGTGGAGGATGCATTAAACATTCTTAAGTTTTCTTCTAAAGAAGCTGCTAGAAGATTGGATAAGCTCGTACTTAGTGCTGTTGCAAATTGGCAAGCTAAGAATGAAGATGCTGATGTTGCTGAGGCTGGACTTTTTATCAAAGAGATAAGAGTTGATGGTGGTGCAATGTTAAAGAGGTTGCGTCCTGCTCCACAGGGTAGAGCGCATAGAATAAGAAAAAGATCAAACCATGTGACTCTTGTGTTAGGTCAAACTAATACCGTAGAGGCTAACTAATATATTTATGGGACAGAAAACAAATCCAATAGGAAATCGTTTAGGTATCATCCGCGGATGGGAATCTAACTGGTATGGTGGAAATGACTATGGAGATAAGTTAGCAGAGGATGATAAAATACGTAAGTATATCCACGCTCGTTTATCAAAGGCAAGCGTATCTCGTATTATTATCGAGCGTACCTTGAAACTTGTTACGGTTACTATTACTACTGCTAGACCTGGTATTATTATCGGTAAAGGTGGTTCTGAAGTAGATCGTTTGAAAGAAGAATTGAAAAAAATATCTGATAAGGATGTTCAAATCAATATTCATGAAATCAAAAGACCTGAATTAGATGCTCATTTAGTTGGCTCTAGTATCGCAAGACAAATTGAAAATCGCATCTCTTATAGACGCGCTATCAAAATGGCTATTGCTGCTGCTATGAGAATGAATGCTGAAGGTATCAAGGTTCAGATTTCAGGAAGATTGAATGGTGCCGAGATGGCAAGGTCTGAATCGTTTAAAGATGGTCGTATACCTCTTTCTACTTTTCGTGCTGATATTGACTATGCATTAGTTGAGTCACACACTACTTATGGTAGAATAGGTGTGAAAGTATGGATTATGAAAGGTGAAGTTTATGGTAAACGTGATCTTTCTCCTCTAGTAGGACTTGCAAAGAAACAACAAGGAAATAAAGGTGGTGGTACTAACCCTCGTGGTGGTAGTAATCGTCGTCGTAGAAATTAATAATAGCTAGAAATGTTACAACCTAGAAAAACAAAATTTAGAAAACAGCAAAAGGGTCGCATGAAAGGTGATTCTGGACGTGGTAACCAGCTAGCCTACGGGACCTTTGGGATTAAATCTTTAGATTCTAATTTCATTAACTCAAGACAAATCGAGGCAGCACGTATTGCAGCTACTCGTTTTATGAAGAGAGAAGGTTCTTTATGGATCAAGATATTTCCAGACAAGCCTATTACTAAAAAACCTCTTGAGGTTCGTATGGGTAAAGGTAAAGGTAATGTCGAGTATTGGGCAGCGGTTGTTAAACCAGGTAGAATTCTTTTTGAAATTTCTGGTGTACCTCAAGCTGTTGCACAAGAGGCATTGCGTCTTGCAGCACAAAAATTACCAGTTAAAACTAAATTCATAGTCGCTCGCGATTATCAAGAATAGATTTGAGTCATGAAACAATCAGAAGTTAAAGGATATTCCCAAGAGGAATTAAAAGACAAACTTGTGGAATCACAAGTTGCTTACGGAGATTTAAAGAGAACTCATAGTATGTCACCATTAGATAATCCTTCACAGATTACTAAATTGCGTAAGACTATTGCGAGAATCAAGACTGCGATCAATAATAAATAGTGTGACTATGGAGACTAGAAATTTAAGAAAAGAACGTGTAGGAGTTGTTAAAAGTAACAAGATGGATAAAAGCATCGTTGTTACTGAAGTCAAAAGACAAAAGCACCCTATGTATGGAAAGTTTGTTCTAAAGACAAAGAAATATGTTGCTCATGACGAAAAGAATGAGTGCAATGAAGGCGATACCGTACGTATTATGGAGACTCGACCTTTAAGTAAGTCTAAGAACTGGAGATTAGTAGAAATATTAGAAAGAGCTAAGTAATGGTACAACAAGAATCTAGATTAAAAGTAGCCGACAATACAGGTGCAAAGGAAGTTCTTTGTATTCGTGTATTGGGTGGTACTAAAAGGAGGTATGCTTCCGTAGGAGACAAAATTGTTGTTTCTGTTAAGGAATCTACTCCTAATGGTAATATTAAGAAGGGTGCGGTTTCTACTGCAGTCGTTGTCCGTACTAAGAAGGAAGTAAGAAGACCAGATGGTTCTTACATTCGTTTTGACGACAATGCTTGCGTTTTATTAAACCCAACTTCTGACATGAGAGGTACTCGTGTTTTTGGACCAGTAGCACGTGAATTACGTGACCGACAGTTCATGAAAATTGTTTCACTCGCTCCAGAAGTTCTATAATAAAAAATTATGGCAAAGTTAAAAATCAAAACAGGGGATACGGTGAGAGTTATTGCTGGAGAACACAAAGGTTCTGAAGGTAAGATCTCAAAGGTCCTTATTGAAAAAAATAAAGCAATCGTTGAAGGTGTTAACATGGTTTCTAAACACGAGAAGCCTAGTGCAACAAACCCTCAGGGAGGAATAAAAGAAAAAGAAGCTCCGTTACATGTCTCAAACCTTTCTTTGATAGATAAGAATGGTAAGAATACCAAAATTGGTTACGAATCAAAAGATGGTAAAAATGTACGTATTGCTAAAACAACTAAAGAAGTTATATAATCATGTCGTATTTACCAAGACTTAAAGGAGAATATAGAGAGCGTATTGCTGGGGCTTTACAGACAGAGTTTTCATACAAGAATGTTATGGAGATTCCTAAGCTACAGAAAATAGTGCTTAGCCGCGGAGTAGGTGGTGCTGTTGCTGACAAGAAATTGATTGATTACGCTTTAGAAGAGTTTACAACAATCACTGGTCAAAAAGCGGTGGCAACCCTTTCAAAGAAGGATGTTGCATCGTTCAAATTACGTAAAGGTATGCCAATTGGTGTAAAAGTTACTTTACGAGGTGATCGTATGTATGAGTTTTTAGATCGCTTTGTAACTGTTGCTCTTCCAAGGGTAAGAGATTTCCAGGGTATAAAAGCAGATGGATTTGATGGTAGAGGTAATTATAACTTAGGTATTACTGAGCAAATTATCTTTCCTGAAATTAATATAGATAAGGTAAATAAAATTTCTGGTATGGATATTACATTTGTAACCAGTGCTGATACTGATAAAGAAGCAAAATCGCTTCTTTCAGAATTGGGCTTACCTTTTAAAAAGAACTAATTAGAGATGGCAAAAGAATCAATGAAAGCGCGTGAGCGCAAGCGTCAAGCAATAGTGGATAAATATGCCGCTAAGAGAAAAGCTTTAAAGGAAGCTGGTGACTATGAAGAGTTACAGAAGCTTCCGAAAAATGCTTCTCCTGTTCGTTTACACAATCGTTGTAAATTAACTGGTCGACCTAAGGGTTATATGAGACAATTTGGTGTTTCTCGTGTAATGTTTAGACAAATGGCTAATCAAGGTTTAATTCCTGGCGTTAAAAAGGCTAGTTGGTAATAGCTTAAAGATATAATTATGAATACAGATCCAATCGCAGATTATCTAACTAGAATAAGGAATGCCGTTAGAGCAAATCACAGAGTAGTTGATATTCCTGCATCTAAAGTAAAAAAAGAAATAACTAAAATCTTATTTGATCAAGGTTATATTCTTAGCTATAAGTTTGAAGACACTTCGGCTCAACAAAACATAAAGATCGCTTTAAAGTACGATCGAGACACTAAGGAATCGGTTATTAAAGATTTACAGCGTCTATCTAAACCTGGTTTACGTAAGTATTCTGGTGCTAGTGAGTTGCCACGTGTTCTTAACGGTCTTGGTATCGCTATCATTTCTACCTCAAGAGGTGTTATGACTGATAAGCAAGCTCGTTCAGAAAATGTTGGTGGAGAAGTTCTTTGTTACGTTTATTAATATACAGTTATGTCAAGAATAGGAAAGAATCCGGTGGCTATACCTGCTGGTGTATCGGTAAAAGTTGAAAATAAGGAAATCATTGTTGAAGGTAAGCTTGGTAAGTTAGTTCAACCTTACACAGACGTTAGTGTTGAAGTAGATGGTGATCATGTTATTGTGAGTCGTCCTTCAGATGCCAAAGATCATAGAGCTAAACACGGACTTTACAGGTCTTTGATAGATAATATGGTTCATGGTGTATCTACTGGATGGTCTAAACAATTGGAACTTGTAGGTGTTGGTTATAGAGCATCCAGTCAAGGACAAAAGTTAGACTTAGCCTTAGGATTTTCACATAGCATAGTTTTAAATATTGCACCAGAGGTGCATATTGAAACTGTGTCTGAAAAGGGTAAAAATCCGGTTATTAAATTGACTTCCTTTGATAAGCAATTGTTAGGTCAGGTAGCCGCTAAGATTAGAGGTTTCAGACCGCCAGAGCCTTATAAAGGTAAAGGTGTTAAGTTTGTAGGAGAAATAATTAGAAGAAAAGCTGGTAAATCAGCATAATTTATATTTATTATGGCACTTTCAAAGTCAGCGAGAAGAATAAAAATCCGTAAGCGTATTCGTAAAACGGTAAATGGAACGGCTAGCCGTCCTAGATTATCTGTTTTTAGAAGTAATAAAGAAATTTATGCTCAGGTAATTAATGATGTAGATGGAGTGACCATCGCATCGGCCTCATCACGTGAGCTTAAGTCTAACAGCCCTAAAGCGGAAGCTGCCAAAGAAGTTGGTAAAGCTGTTGCTGAGAAAGCTAAAGCTGCTGGTGTTGAAACTGTTTCTTTTGATAGAGGTGGTTATTTGTATCACGGACGTGTTTTATCTCTTGCAGAAGGAGCTCGTGAAGGTGGTCTTAAATTTTAATTTGAAACATTTAATATAATGTACCAAAAATATAAAAATGTAGAAACGGTGAAGCCAGGTGGTCTTGAGCTTAAGGATCGTTTAGTAGGTGTTCAACGTGTTACTAAGGTAACAAAAGGTGGTCGTGCTTTTGGATTCTCAGCAATAGTTGTTGTTGGAGATGAAAACGGTGTTGTAGGTCATGGTTTAGGTAAATCCAAAGAAGTATCTGAGGCTATATCTAAATCGGTTGAAGACGCTAAGAAAAATCTAGTTCGTATTCCATTAAGAAAGGGAACTATTCCTCATGAACAAAAAGGTAAGTTTGGTGGTGCAAGAGTTTTATTGATGCCTGCTTCTGCTGGTACCGGAGTTATTGCTGGTGGTGCTATTAGAGCGGTTCTAGAGGCTGTTGGAGTTCATGACGTACTTAGTAAGAATCAAGGTTCTTCAAATCCTCACAACGTAGTAAAAGCTACTTTTGACGCGCTATTGCAATTGCGTAATGCAGAGACAGTGGCAAAACAAAGAGGTATTTCATTAGATAAAGTTTTTAACGGATAATCATTGTCATGGCTATATTAAAGGTAAAGAAAGTACGTAGTGCCATCAATAGGACGGCAAGACAAAAAAGAACACTAGAATCTCTAGGTTTAAGAAAGATGAATCAGGTTGTAGAGCATGAAGATACTTCGGCGATACAAGGTATGATTGCTAAAGTTCAACATTTAGTCTCTGTAGAGAAGGCATAAAAAATATCAAAATGGGTTTACATAATTTAAAACCAGCTGAAGGTTCCGTTAAAAATTCTGCCAAGATTATTGGTCGTGGACAAGGATCTGGTAAAGGTGGTACCGCAACTCGTGGTCACAAAGGAGCAAAGTCTAGATCAGGTTATTCTAAGAAGGTAGGTTTTGAAGGGGGTCAAATGCCACTTCAACGTCGTGTACCTAAATTTGGTTTTACCAATATCAATAGAAAGGATTATGCAGGCGTTAATCTTGATGTAATTCAGGCTTATCACGAGGCTGGTCGTTTTACAGATACTATTACTATAGAAGATCTTATCTCAGAAAGATTGGTTCACAAGAATGACTTAGTTAAAATATTAGGTCGTGGTGATATCAAAGCATCGGTTAATATTTCAGCACACAAATTCACTGCAACTGCCAAGGCTGCTATTGAAAAGGTAGGTGGACAAGCGCAAACAGTTTAATTTTTTTAGATGAAGTTAATTGAAAATTTAAAAAATATTTGGAAGATCGAGGAGCTAAGGGATCGTATTATTATGACCTTTAGTTTACTACTTGTATATAGATTTGGTGCCCAAATTACATTACCTGGTATTGATTCAACTCAATTAGTAGGCTTGGCCTCTAATTTTAAAGATGGTATAGGTGGTATTCTTAATGCCTTTACGGGTGGAGCTTTTGCAAAAGCTTCGGTTTTTGCATTGGGTATTATGCCTTATATCTCTGCCAGTATTGTTGTTCAATTAATGGGTATCGCAATTCCTTATTTGCAAAAGCTTCAGAAAGAAGGTGAATCAGGTAGGAAAAAAATCAATCAAATTACAAGATGGCTTACTATTGGTATCTGTCTCATTCAAGCACCTAGTTACATGCTTTCTTTAGGATCACTTGGTGTTCCTGAATCAGCATTCATGATGCAAGATCAGCAAACCTTATTTTTAGTATTAAGTACTATTATATTGGTGACAGGTTGTGTATTTGCTATGTGGCTTGGAGAAAAAATTACTGATAAAGGTATCGGGAATGGTATATCATTATTAATAATGGTTGGAATCATCGCTACATTGCCGCAAGCTTTTATACAGGAAGTTGGCTCTCGTATTGATGGAGTTGGTAGTTGGTTCCTTATAATTGTTGAAGTTGTTATATGGTTGGTGGTTATAGCCTCTTGTATAATGCTCGTTATGGGTGTCAGGAAAATACCTGTTCAATATGCTAGAAGATCAGCTACAGGAGGGTATGAGAAAAATGTTTTTGGTTCTCGTCAATATATTCCGTTAAAGTTAAACGCTTCTGGGGTAATGCCTATTATCTTTGCACAAGCAATAATGTTTGTTCCTTCAGCTATTGGTCAGATGGATTCATCGTGGGCAAAGTCTATAGGAACAGCTTACAGTGATATGTTTGGATTATGGTATAACCTAACTTTTGCCTTACTTATAATAGTATTCACTTACTTTTACACGGCAATTACGGTACCTACTAATAAAATGGCTGATGATTTAAAGCGTAATGGTGGCTTTATCCCTGGTATTCGTCCAGGTACGGAAACATCAGAATATTTAGATCGTATCATGTCACAAATCACTTTGCCTGGTTCATTGTTTTTAGCAGCGGTGGCAGTCTTCCCAGCAGTTATTTCATTAATGGGAGTTACTCAGTCATGGGCTTTGTTTTATGGTGGTACATCTTTATTAATTATGGTAGGTGTCGCAATAGATACGATGCAACAAATTAACTCTTATCTTCTCAACCGTCATTACGATGGATTGATCAAGACAGGTAAGAATAGAAAAGCAGTAGCATAATGGCAAAGCAATCAGCAATAGAACAAGATGGTTCCATTATAGAAGCTCTTTCAAACGCAATGTTTAGAGTGGAGTTGGAGAATGGACATGTTGTGACTGCGCATATATCTGGTAAGATGCGTATGCACTATATAAAATTATTACCTGGAGATAAAGTAAAATTAGAAATGAGTCCTTACGATCTATCGAAAGCAAGGATTACTTATAGATACTAACATGAAAGTAAGAACGTCAATTAAAAAGAGAAGTGCTGACTGTAAGATAGTTCGTCGTAAAGGGCGTCTATACGTCATCAACAAAAAGAATCCTAAATTTAAACAAAGACAAGGTTAAGCTATGGCTAGAATTGCAGGGGTAGATATACCTAAAAACAAACGTGGAGAAATAGCATTAACTTACATTTACGGTGTAGGTAGGAATCGTGCAAAGGATGTTCTTATTGCTAGTGGTGTTAGCATTGATAAAAAAGTTAACGACTGGGATGATGATGAGATTGGAAAGATCCGTGCCGCTATAGGTGAATTTACTATAGAAGGTGAATTGAGATCTGAGACTCAAGTCAACATCAAACGTCTTATGGACATTGGTTGTTACAGAGGAGTTCGTCACAGATCTGGTCTTCCATTAAGAGGGCAACGTACTAAGAATAATTCTCGTACACGTAAAGGAAAACGTAAGACTGTTGCTAACAAAAAGAAAGCAACTAAATAATAAGTAACTGATATGGCAAAGTCTAAAGCGGTAGCTAAAAAGCGCAAGGTAATTGTTGATAGTGTTGGAGAAGCTCACATTTCTTCATCATTCAATAATATTTTGATTTCGCTTACAAACAAAAAAGGTGAGGTGATCTCATGGTCATCTGCCGGGAAAATGGGTTTCCGTGGTTCTAAGAAGAATACTCCATATGCTGCACAACTTGCTGCTGAGGATTGTTCTAAAGTAGCTCACGAGGCCGGTTTGCGTAAAATTAAAGCATATGTAAAAGGACCAGGTAATGGTCGTGAAAGTGCTATACGTTCGATTCACAATGCAGGAATTGAAGTAACTGAAATAATTGATGTTACTCCTTTACCTCATAATGGATGTCGTCCACCGAAAAGAAGAAGAGTTTAATTTAATTTTAATATCGAGTGGTTATTAGATCATTGAAGGATATAGACCTGAATTCATGATACACGACTCACAAAATTTATAAAAATGGCAAGATATAGAGGTCCTAAGGCAAAAATTGCTCGTAGATTCAGAGAACCAATTTTTGGCCCTAGTAAAGCTTTGGAGAAGAAAAACTATCCTCCAGGTATGCACGGTAACGCAAGACGTCGTGGAAAAGAATCTGAATACGCGGTTCAGTTAAAAGAAAAACAAAAAGCTAAATATACTTATGGTATCTTAGAAAAGCAGTTCAGACTTATGTTTGAAAAGGCAACTCGAAGTACTGGTATTACAGGTCAAGTTTTACTTCAATTATGTGAATGCCGATTAGACAACGTTGTCTACAGAATGGGTATAGCTAGAACACGTAGAGGTTCTAGACAACTGGTATCCCACAGACACATTACCGTTAATGGACAACTAGTAAATATTCCATCTTACCAATTAAAACCTGGTGATGAAGTAGCTGTCCGTGAAAAATCAAAATCACTTTCTGCTATTGATGATGCTTTGTCAAGTAATGATCGTGTTTATGATTTTATTACCTTCAATAAAGCTTCTTTGAAAGGTGCATTTGTTAGCGTTCCAGAACGTTTACAGATTCCTGAGAATATCAAAGAACAATTGATCGTTGAATTGTACTCTAAATAATAACCAACTCATTAAGTAATCTTATGGCAATATTAAATTTCCAAAAGCCGGATAAAGTAATCATGATTGATTCAACTGATTTCGAGGGAAAATTCGAATTTAGACCCTTGGAACCAGGTTACGGACTTACCGTTGGTAATGCACTTAGAAGAGTACTATTATCTTCATTAGAAGGATTTGCAATTACCTCTATACGTATAGAAGGTGTAGATCACGAATTTTCTACTATCGAAGGTGTTGTTGAAGACGTAACTGAAATTATTTTAAATTTCAAACAGGTTCGTTTCAGAAGACAAATCGACGAAGTAGATAGCGAAGTAGTAAATGTGTCATTTTCAGGTAAGGATCAGTTTACTGCAGGTGATTTACAGAAACACATTTCTGGTTTTCAAGTATTGAATCCTGATATGGTGATCTGTAACACAGAAAGCAGCGTAAGTTTAAACTTAGAATTGACTATAGAAAAAGGTCGTGGATATGTTCCTGCTGAAGAGAATAAGAATGTAAATGCTGCCATCGGTACTATTGCAATCGATTCTATCTTTACGCCTATCAAAAATGTCAAGTATAGCATAGAAAATTACCGTGTTGAGCAAAAAACTGACTTTGAAAAGTTGATTTTTGAAATTATCACTGACGGTAGTATTCATCCTAAGCATGCACTTACTGAAGCTGCAAAAACATTGATCCACCATTTTATGTTGTTTTCTGATGAGAGAATTACTTTGGAGGCAGATGAAATAGCACAGACGGAAACTTATGATGAAGAAAGTCTTCACATGCGTCAGCTTCTTAAAACTAAATTAGTAGACATGGAGCTCTCCGTGAGAGCATTAAATTGTCTTAAGGCCGCCGAAGTGGAAACACTTGGTGATCTGGTTTCTTACAACAAAAATGATTTGATGAAATTCAGAAATTTTGGTAAGAAATCTCTAACGGAGTTGGAAGAATTAGTAAATGTCAAGGGTTTAAACTTTGGTATGGATCTAGCAAAATATAAATTAGACCGTGACTAGGTTGATCCTAGTTCAAGAATATAACAGAAAATGAAACACGGAAAAAAAGTAAATCATTTAAGTAGAAAGACAGCTCACCGTAAGGCCATGTTGTCAAATATGAGTTGTTCTCTTATTGAGCACAAACGTATCAATACTACTGTAGCAAAAGCAAAAGCGCTTAAACAATTTGTTGAGCCTTTAATCACTAAATCAAAAGAAGATACTACGCACAACAGAAGGTTGGTATTTGCTAAACTTAGAAGTAAGGAAGCAGTTACTGAACTTTTTAGAGACGTAGCTTCTAAAATTGGAGATCGACCAGGTGGTTATACAAGAATCATAAAAATGGGTAACAGACTTGGTGATAATGCTGATATGGCAATGATCGAGTTAGTTGACTATAATGAGACTTACAAACTTGAAGCTGGAGCTAAAAAAGCAACTACTCGTCGTAGTAGGAGAGGTAAATCAACAACTGCTGAACCAGTTGCTGAAACAAAAGCAAATGAAGAAGAATAATTTTCTTTATAAGTTGTAGAAAAAGGATCAATGAATATTTCATTGGTCCTTTTTTTTTGAATTATTTTTGAATATAAATTGATTATGGGATATCTAGAAAAAAAAGATGCCATTATTTTGTTGGAAGATGGAACAATTTTCCACGGCAAGGCAGTAGGAAAGGGTGGTACAGCCACAGGAGAAATATGTTTTAATACGGGAACCACTGGTTATCAAGAGATCTTTACAGATCCTTCCTATTACGGACAGTTAATGGTGACCACTAATGCGCACATTGGTAACTACGGTGTGGCCTCCAAGGACGAAGAATCAGACTCTATTAAAATAGCAGGTTTAGTTTGTAAAAACTTTTCTGAAATCTTCTCGAGAGATGCAGCTGAAGGGGATTTGCTTTCCCTTCTTGAAAAGAAAAACCTTGTGATATTATCAGATGTAGATACACGTGCACTGGTTTCTTATATTAGAGATCATGGCGCTCAAAACGCTATCATATCCTCAGAGTTAGAGGATCTTGATAAATTAAAATCACAATTAACTGAAGTTCCTTCTATGAAAGGTCTGGAGCTGGCTTCTAAAGTTTCTTGTAAGGAGCCTTACTACTTTGGTGATGAAAATGCGAGTATTAAAGTCTCTGCATTGGATTTAGGTATCAAAAAGAATATCCTACGCAACCTAGCTGATAGAGGTGTGTATATAAAGGTTTTTCCTTATAATTCATCTTTTGAGGAAATGAAGTCTTTTGAACCAGATGGTTATTTCTTATCTAATGGCCCTGGTGATCCAGAACCTTTGACGTCAGCTATACAAACAGCTAATGATATTATCGAAGCCGCACTTCCCTTATTCGGAATATGTTTAGGTCATCAAATTATTGCCTTAGCTAGTGGCATTTCAACCTTTAAGATGCACAACGGTCACAGAGGTATTAATCATCCTATTATGAATGTAGAAACTGGTAAAGGAGAAATTACTTCTCAGAATCATGGTTTTGCTATCAATAGACAAGAGACAGAAGAAAATAAAAATATTAAAATCACACATTATCATTTGAATGATAATACGGTAGCAGGAATCAAACATGTGTCTAAGCCATGTTTTTCTGTACAATACCATCCAGAAGCTGGTCCTGGTCCTAACGACGCTACCTACTTATTTGATCAGTTTATTAATTTAATCAAAACAAACCAAAAAGCTACAGTATGAGCACAATTATAGAAGTACACGCCAGACAAATATTTGATTCAAGAGGAAATCCTACAGTAGAAGTTGATGTATTTACATCAAACGGTATTATGGGAAGAGCTGCTGTACCATCAGGAGCATCTACCGGAGAACACGAGGCAGTAGAATTAAGAGATGGTGGTAAATCCTTTATGGGAAAAGGTGTAGGTAAAGCAGTAAACAATGTCAATACCCTTATCGCTGAAGAACTTTTAGGAACATCCGTTTTTGAACAAGCTTATATAGATCAATTGATGATCGATTTAGACGGTACGCCTAACAAAGCAAAGTTAGGAGCAAACGCTATACTAGGTGTTTCTTTAGCTTGTGCAAAAGCAGCGGCAATGGAATTGAACCAACCTTTGTATAAATACATAGGTGGAATGAGCGCTTGCATGCTTCCAGTTCCTATGATGAATATTATAAATGGAGGCTCGCATAGTGATGCTCCTATAGCATTTCAAGAATTTATGGTGATGCCAGTGGAAGCAGAGAGCTTTTCTCAGGCACTGCAAATGGGTACAGAGATTTTTCATCATTTGAAAAAAGTACTTCACGATAGAGGTTTAAGCACAGCAGTAGGTGATGAAGGTGGATTTGCACCAAAATTAGAAGGCACTGAAGACGCTTTAGATACCATATTACTAGCGATCAAAAATGCTGGTTACGAGCCAGGAAAGCAAATCATGATTGCCTTAGATTGTGCTGCCGCTGAGTTCTTTGTAGATGGTAAGTATGACTACACAAAATTTGAAGGAGCATCAGGAGTGATCAGATCTTCTGAAGAACAAGCTACTTATCTTGCAGAGCTTGCAGATAAATATCCTATTATTTCTATTGAAGATGGTATGGACGAGAACGATTGGGACGGATGGAAAATCTTAACTGAAAAAGCAGGTCATAAAATACAGCTGGTAGGGGATGATCTTTTTGTTACTAATGTAGAGCGCCTCTCTAAAGGAATTGAAAATGATATCGCAAATTCTATTCTTATTAAGGTGAACCAAATAGGTACACTTACAGAAACAATTGCAGCGGTTACCATGGCTCATAAAGCAGGTTACACGTCAGTAATGTCTCATCGCAGTGGAGAAACAGAAGACAATACCATTGCAGATCTTGCTGTAGCACTTTCTACTGGTCAGATCAAGACAGGCTCTGCTTCACGTTCTGATCGTATGGCAAAGTACAATCAGTTGCTTCGTATAGAAGAAGAGCTGGCAGATTCTGCTTATTACCCAGGTAGAAAAGCCTTTCAATTGTAATGCTTCCCTATTAGTTTCGCTTTCGCGAAAGCGGAACACACCAAAGCCATCTAGAACATAGATGGCTTTTTTATTTGTCAGATAGTTATAAAAAGAGACGCTATTTATGTAAAAAATCGATGAAATACATATAAATGCAATTAATCGTAAGATTTATAGTAGTGAATTTTAAAACAAGGTTAAAGTGTCGTTTATTTATGTCTTCAAAAACTCTTTCAGATGATTCGAATTCTATTTTTTACTTGTTTTTTATTATTATCCTTTTTAAATACCGCCCAAGTTATATGGGAAACAGCTGATCGACAAGAGGTAGCAAAAATACCTTCTGAAGAAAGGCTTATTCAACCGCATACATTTAACCTAGTTAAAATTAACCCACAAGCCTTAAGCGATAAGTTAGTAGCTGCTCCAAATCGCTTTTCTGGATCAAATGGGATTGCCATAGACTTTCCTGCTGGAAATGACACCTTTGAAACTTTCAGCGTTTACAACTCAGGAACCGTTTCAGAGGAATTACAAGCTCAATACCCAAACATAAAGTCTTATGTAGGGAAAAGCCAGCAAAACCCATTAAATACCATTTATTTTACCATTACTCCTCAAGGCTTTAGAGGTTTAATTACGGGAGAGAAAATTATTTATATGGACCCTTATGCTAAGAGTGTTCCTAATATTATCATGTCTTACGATCGCAAAGATCTTTCTAGAGCAGCTGATGATGATTTCAGTTGTGGGGTAGATGATAGCTTGGATTTATTAAATAAATCTTCGTTTACAGGAATGGAGACTAAAGCTTTTAGAGATAGACAATTTAGAACTTATAGATTAGCAGTAGCAGCTACGGGCGAATATACGGCCTACCACGACGATGGTAATGCAGGAAATGGTAATGCAGTAGCTGACGCTATTGCTGGTATAGTAACTACAATTACTAGAGTCAACTCTGTATTTGAAAAAGAGATGTCTATTAGATTCACTCTGGTAGGTAATAACGGTAGCTTAATTTATACTAATTCAAATACAGATCCATATGACAACTATAGCGGTGGTCAAATGATAGGAGTAAACACTTCTACAATTAATGGTCAAATAGGTAGTGGAGCTTATGATATAGGTCATGTGTTCTCAACCGGTGGTGGAGGAGTTGCAAGCTCATCTAGATGTAGTAATTTCAATAAAGGAAGAGGGGTGACTGGTATTGTAACTCCAGAGTTTGATCCTTTTGATATAGATTATGTATCTCATGAGATAGGCCACCAGTTTGGTGCTTCTCATACCTTTTACAATGGATGTTTTGGAGGATCCCCTTCTAGCAGTCCCTATGAAACTGGAAGTGCTTCTACCATTATGGGCTATGCAGGTATTTGTGCTCCTAATGTACAAGATAATTCTGATGCTTATTTTCATGCGATTAGTTTGCAACAGATGCATGCTACAATGGCATCAGATACATGTGACGATCAGATTTCACTAGGCTCTAATAACCCTACAGCTCCTGATGCACAAAATTTAGTAGAGAAATTCATGCCTATATCTACTCCTTTTAAGTTAACTGCAATTTCTAGTGTAGCTCCTGATGCTGGCGAGGTTTATACCTATCGCTGGGATCAATTGGATACTGGTGCTGCCGCAGCAACTGGAGCGACACAGCCTCCGGTAAGTTCTAATACTATTGGACCTATGTTTCGATCTATTTTTGCAACTACTGATCCTACCAGATATTTTCCTAATCTTGAGGAAGTGTTGAATGGAGATGATGATATATGGGAAACACTTTCTACAGTAACTAGAGAGATGACTTTTGTTTCTACTATTTATGACAACAACATTAATGGAGGGCAAACAGATCAAGCAGAAGTAATCGTAAAACCTAATACAGCTGCAGGTCCGTTTGTAGTGAATACACCAGTGGGTACTGATGTGTGGCATGAAGGAGAGACGAAAACAGTTACATGGGATGTTGCAAACACCAACCAGCCGGCCTTAGCAGAGCAAGTAAATGTAAAATTATCACTAGATGGTGGATATACTTATCCTATAATGTTAGCTAGTAATGTAACTAACTCAGGTTCTAGGAATGTTACCATACCTACAGGAGCTAAAACTGCTAATGCTAGAATCATGGTTGAAGCTGTTGGTAATTACTTTTATAATGTAAACAACGGAAACTTTGAGATCAAAGAAGGTACCTTTGAATTAACAGCTACAAGTGATGATTTCTCCGTTTGTCAGCCTAGTGACGGCGCTACTACTTTTGAATACAATGCAGCACCTGATTTTAATGAAACAGTTACTTTTAGTGCCGTAGGTTTGCCAGCAGGTTTGACAGCTAGCTTTACACCAAGTTCTACCACTACCGATGCTACAGTGAGTATTAGTATTTCTGGTACGGCAGGCGTAGCTGCTGATCAGTATGATTTTAGTGTGGAAGGACAGTCTACATCGGTGACCATATCTAAAAACTTTACTTTTAAATTATTTGATAATGCAGTAGGAGAAGTACTCCAAGTAGCTCCAGTAAATGGGGCGGCAAACCAAGTAGCCAACCCTTTACTCCAATGGGATGATCTGGCCAGTGCCTCTAGTTATTTAATAGAAATCTCAGAGAACAGTGATTTTTCAATTATCACGGAGTCCAATACTGTTTCTTTTCAAAACACCTACCAGCCAACGACATTGGTTCATAGTACAATCTACTATTGGAGAGTGACGCCTTCTAATGATTGTAACGCGGGATCAGCTGCGTCCATTAGTTTATTTCAAACAGCCCAAGATGTTTGTATCACCTATGACAATGAGACCTATGTGAATACTGCGCAACCGGCAAATAGACAAGACGAATGGAATACCAGTATCAACGCAGTTGCAGCAAAAGTCGTAGTTACCGATGATATTGAAGTCACTAATCTCAGTTTTTACATGCGAGCAACTCACGGGGATACGGGGCATATTAAAATGCAGTTGAGTGCTCCTACAGGTAGGTTTGCTGAAGTATACAACAGAGAGTGTGCAAGCGGAGTTAATTTTAATTTAACGGTAAGTGATCAGGGAACTCAAAATTTTGGTTGTGCACCTGGATATACAGGAGCTTTAACTGGTAATCAACGACCTGGTCAAGCATTTACCAGGTTTAATGATGCTAGTGCTTTAGGAGAATGGGTGTTGCTCGCGACCGATAGAACATCTGGTACGGGTGGTACATTTAATGAATTTTCAGTTACCGTTTGTGGAAGGTTGCAATACGTAAATGATATTGATAATGATTTAAACCTGGGTTTAACCACCAGCTTTAACGCTACTAATGTGATTGATAATACCTCACTGAGATCAGTACAAGCAGGGTTTACTAATGCCAACTTGGTTTACGTAGTTACTAACGATGTGGACTATGGACAAATCCAGCTTAATGGAGTAGACCTAAATATAGGGGATACCTTTACTCAAGGAGATGTAGATAACAATCTCATTCAATATGTACACACTTCTTTAGAATTAGTTGCTGCTGATTCCTTTGCATATTCCGTATTAGGAAATGCTAGTACAGTTTTGCCAGGAGAAGTGTTTAATATTACAATTGAAGACCCTACACTCATCTATGATACTGGGGTTTGGACACCATTTGCTCCTCATGCTGAAACTGGAAGTTTAAATGCGCAAGTCTTATCAGGTACAGCACCTGTTGCGGCAGATGCTATTATCAACGACTTGACAGTAACTTTAGGAGTACTTTCTATAGCATCAAACGTAGTACTTACTGTGAATGGAAATCTAAGCGTAGAAGGAGAACTAGATGGTACTCAGGGTACCTTGAGATTAGAAGGAGCTACGGCTCAAAGCATAAGTGGTGCTGGTTCATTAGAATTGGATAGACTAGAGGTGAACAACGCTTCTGGAGTAAGTTTTGGTGCAGTTACCAATATCTACGATGTGTTAATGCCTCAGGCTTCTGTGCTAAACGCAAATAACAATATCGTATTTAAAAGTAATGCTACGACAACAGGGCAGTTAGATGATGCAAGTGCAGCAACTATAAACGGTAGTGTTCGAGTAGAACGTTATATTCCTGCAAAACGTGCATTTAGATTTTTGGCCTCTTCTGTAAATACAACAGCTAGTATTAGAGAAAACTGGCAAGAAAATGGAGCAGTGGTGCCGGGCTTGGGAACACATATCACAGGGCCTAGTGCAGCAAACGGTTTTGATACTACTGCATCTGGAGCCTATTCCTTATATACATTTGATAACGATAATTATACTTGGAGCGCGGTCCCTAATACAGATACAGAGCAACTTGTTATCGGAGCTCCTTTAAGGGTGATGGTAAGAGGTGACCGTACTACAGATTTAACAAACAATAATGCAACCCCATCTGTTACTACCTTAAGAGCAAGCGGTGCAGTTCACACAGGAGACTTCGTGAGATCTTATGCTACGGACAGTGGAGAGTTTGCGATGATTTCTAACCCATATCAAGCAGCTGTTGATTTTAAGAATGTTTTAAATGATATTGCTACTTCTGGTATAAATGGCAACTTCGTATATGTTTGGGATCCTACACTTAATACACGTGGCGCCTATGCAACCGTAGATATGTCAACGCTTAATGGAACTGCTATTCCATTTTCAAGTGGAGCTAATAAATTTTTACAGCCAGGCCAGTCCGTATTTGTTCCTACTACAGGAGCTTCTGGAATGACTTTTAAAGAAAGTCATAAAGCAGTTGATCAACCGCTTACTGCAGTATTCGGTGCTTATAATCAAAACTCCTTTATCACCATCTCACTAAAAGATGCCAACGCCACAGAACTGATCGATCAAGCAACTATGCAATATGACAATGGATTCAGCAATATGGTTACCCAAGAAGATGCTATAAAATTTATAAATTTAGATGAGACGCTGGCTCTCACGAGTGGTGCAGACCAATTAAGTATTGAAAGACGTCAGTTGCCAGTGGATGGTGACATCACACCTATATACCTTTCTAACTATAGAAATAACTCCTACACTATGGATCTGGAAGTTGCACTGAATGCGGGATTGACCGCCATATTAGTAGATCAAGAAAGAGGAACGCGTAGGTTATTACAAGACGGTCATAATACTGTAAGCTTTAGTGTCGGTGCCTCTGGTAGTTCAGATAATAGATTTCTAATAGAATATGCTGATAATACTTTAAGCTTAGTAGAAAACAATTTGATCAATTCTATTTCAGTTTATCCTAATCCTGTGGTGAATAATAGCTTCCAAGTGTCTAGTACTTATCTGCTAGGTAAAGAGGTGCAACTGCGCATGTACAATGCTTTAGGTCAAAAGGTTTATGAGAATGCTACTGTTTTTAATGGTACACAAACCATTACTCCTTCAGCCATTCTGAGTTCAGGTATGTACTTGTTAAAAGTTAGTACAGGAGAAGAGAGTGCTACTATACAACTTATCGTAAAATAACATTTGTTAGTTTTGGAGCTTACAAATAGCAAAACGGCGACCTTTGGGTCGCCGTTTTGTTTTTACATAGTTGCTTATCTCGCTTTCGCGAAAGCGGAATTCCGATCTTCTCTTACGAATTGCGTCGCTTTTTAAGCCTTAAATTACACTATTCGTGTATAAAAACTAAATATTTTATTAAAGTATGGAACTTCATATCCTAAAATTTATGAAAATCAATGCTTGTGCAGTATTTTCGCAAGTACAAATCCAAAATTTAACATGGCAGACAAGGCGATATTAGAGTTTGATGGCAAGAAGTATGAATTTCCTGTAATCACTGGCTCTGAAGATGAAAAGGCAATAGAAATAAAAACGTTGAGAAGTGCAACGGGTGGACTTACTACAATAGATCCTGGTTATAAAAACACAGGGAGTTGTATTAGTGCAATAACCTTTCTAAATGGAGAAGAAGGTATTCTGAGATATCGAGGTTACTCTATAGAAGAGCTAGCTGATAAAGCCGATTTCCTTGAAGTTGCCTACTTATTGATTTTTGGTGAGCTACCTACTCGAGTTGAACTAGATAAATTCCATTCGGATATTAAGGCAAAGTCTCATGTAGATGAAGATGTAAAGAAAATTCTTGATGGTTTTCCTAAGTCTGCTCACCCTATGGGAGTGCTTTCTTCATTGACCAGTGCGCTGATTGCTTTTAATCCAGCTTCTGTAAATGCAGATAGTAAAGAAGATATGTACAATGCTATCGTGAATATTATGGGTAAATTCCCTGTTCTTGTGGCATGGGCATTGAGAAAACGCACAGGACAGCCACTTGATTATGGAGACGATAGTCTAGGTTATGTAGATAACATCCTTAAAATGATGTTTAAAAAACCTAATTCTGAGTACAAAATAGATCCCGTTGTTTCCAACGCACTAAATAAATTATTAATCCTTCATGCTGATCACGAGCAAAACTGTTCTACAAGTACTGTACGTATTGTAGGTTCCTCACATGCAGGTCTTTTTGCAAGTTTAAGTGCTGGTATTTCTGCACTTTGGGGGCCACTTCACGGTGGTGCTAACCAAGCTGTTCTTGAAATGCTAGAAGCGATCAAGGTAGACGGTGGAGATACTAAGAAATACATGGCCAAAGCAAAGGATAAAAATGATCCTTTCCGTTTAATGGGATTCGGCCATAGAGTATATAAAAACTTCGATCCACGTGCTAAGATCATTAAAGTAGCAGCAGATGATGTTCTAGAACAATTAGGTGTAGACGATCCTATTCTAGAAATTGCTAAAGGACTTGAAAAAGAAGCCTTGAATGATCCTTATTTTGTAGACCGTAAATTATATCCTAACGTAGATTTCTATTCAGGTATTATTTACCGTGCTATGGGAATTCCAGTAGAGATGTTTACCGTAATGTTTGCATTAGGTCGTTTGCCGGGATGGATCGCACAATGGAAAGAAATGCGTGAAAACAAAGAGCCTATAGGAAGACCACGTCAGGTATACACTGGTGAGAATCTTAGAGCATTCAAAGACGTTTCAAATAGATAAATCGATTTTTTTTGAAATAAAGTTCACATACACAACTCCTGAAAAGCGCTGCTTTTTGGGAGTTTTTATTTGGAGTCTACATTAAAATTTTGAAGATAAATCTGTTTATTTAATTCTGCAAATTTAAAAAGAACAGGATATTTTTATTGCTAAATTCACAATATGGAAAAAATAAACCTTCATGTAACCGACGAGACCTCACGTTTGAGAAGTGTCGTTTTGGGAACCGCACGCAGTAATGGTCCGGTACCATCTGAAGAAGACGCATACGACCCTAAGTCTCGCGAACATATCATTGCGGGAACCTATCCTTCTAATGAGGATATGGTAAATGAAATGGAAGCCGTAGCTGCTGTTCTTGAAAGGTATGATGTCAGCGTCCTGAGACCAAAACAAATTGAAGATTGCAACCAGATCTTTACTAGAGATATAGGTTTTGTGATTGATAATGTGTTTGTAAAAGCAAATATTCTTCCCGATCGAGAAGAAGAACTTGATGCTATCCAGTATATAGTTGATCAAATGCATCCTGATAATGTGATAAGACCACCAGAAGAGGTACATATAGAAGGCGGTGATGTCATGTTGTATGGCGACTATATATTTGTTGGGACGTATAGAGGTAGGGACTATTCAGACCATATCATTGCGCGCACTAACGTAGAGGCTGTAGCCTGGTTAAAAGAAACCTTTCCTCATAAAAAAGTAGTAAGCTTTAACTTGCGCAAGGATAATCTGGATCCTTATAATAATGCCTTACATTTAGATTGTTGTTTCCAGCCAATAGGAGATGGCAAGTGTATCATACATAGAAATGGCTTTTTACAAGAAGAAGAATACCAGTATTTAGTAGATTTCTTTGGACGTAAAAATTGCTTTGAGATTACTCAGGAAGAGATGTATCATATGAATTCAAATATTTTTTCTATCGCACCAGATGTGGTGGTGTCAGAAAAGAATTTTACGAGATTAAACGCTTGGTTGCGCAGCCATGGAATAACCGTAGAAGAAGTTCCTTATGCAGAGATTTCCAAACAAGAAGGACTTTTGAGATGTTCTACCTTACCCTTAATTAGAGACTAGATGAGACAGATAACCGATACTATTTTAATGGTACGCCCAGTGCAGTTTCGCTCCAACGAAGAAACTGCGGTAAATAATTATTACCAAGACGGAAGGATTAAGATCCTAGATCAAAATAAAAAAGCACAAGATGAATTTGATGCTTTTGCAGCAGCCTTAGAAGAAAAAGGGATACGTGTTTTATTGGTACAAGATCAAATAGAATTTGATACCCCAGATTCCATTTTTCCGAACAACTGGATTTCTACCCATGAAAATGGAGATATAGCCTTATATCCCATGTTTGCAGAAAACAGACGTCGGGAAAGAAGACCAGATGCCATGGAATTAATGGAGGCTGAAGGTTTTCAAATCAACAACGTTATCGATTACAGCAGTGCTGAGGACGAAGGTTTCTTTCTCGAAGGTACCGGGAGCTTATTACTCGACCGAGTTAATCGCAAAGCATATTGCAGCATTTCACCAAGAGCAGATGAAGAACTGATGATCGAATTCTGTGAAGACTTTGAATACACACCAGTAATTTTCACCGCTTATCAAAGCGTAGAAGACAAACGGCTGCCTATTTATCATACCAACGTAATGATGGCTTTAGGAGAAAATTACGCAGTGATTTGCTTGGACTGTATAGATGATAAAAAAGAGGCTAAAAATGTGCTCAAACACCTTAAGGAAGACGGTAAAGAAGTGATTGTTATTACAGAAGATCAAGTCAATGCCTATGCGGGTAATATGATGCAGGTACACAATGATAAAGGCGAGCGCCTACTAGTTATGAGTGATCAAGCTTATAAGTCGCTTACAGCTTCTCAAATCGCTAAACTAGAAAAGTACAACGAGATCCTCCATCCTTCTATTGCAACTATAGAAACATTAGGCGGTGGCTCGGTAAGATGTATGATGGCTGAGGTGTTTTTACCTAAGGCATAATTTAATTTTACTCAAATACAAAAGGGGCAGAATTCATTCTGCCCCTTTTTGATAGAGCGTTGTTTTTATGCTTTATTCTTGTATTGATTATTTGCCAGTCGCAATATGCCTGATCATTCCAGAAAAAATAAAGTAATGGAATGGGAGCATAGAATACCAATACAGCCTTCCCCAAAGACCTCTTGGTCTAAAAGTAGCTGTTTGATGTACGACATTATGCTCATCGATCTCAAATTCTAGCCAAGCTTCTCCTGGCACTTTCATTTCGGCAAAAAGCAACAGTCTTTTCTCTTCTTTATCTGCCACCAACACACGCCAAAAGTCCAGCGCATCTCCAGCGTATATTTTGTCAGCATTTGTGCGACCACGTCTTAATCCTACACCTCCAAAAAGCTTGTCTACAGCACCGCGTATTTTCCATAAAAAATTAGCGTAGTAGTATCCGTTCTTGCCGCCTATGGACCAGATACGTTCCAAAGCCGCTGCAGCATCTGAGGTTTCTAGTTGCTGTGCATCTTTAAGACACCCATAGCTAGGCACCTTTTTATATTTATTGAGACTGCGCTTAAATCTGCCACTCACCATCGAGTCTTTCCAGCTGCTTACCACTTGGTTTTGCTCAATTTTTGCAAATGCCATATCCAGTGCCTCTTGATAGTCGTATAGTTCAATACCTAATCTTTCTGCCAGGTCATTTTTTGAGGCAATAACTTCTATCGCCATACTGTCGACCAGGTTTTGAGCCAATTTATAACTGGTGCTGGTTACAAAATATAGCCAATAGCTACTGAGCTTAGGAGTCATTACTGGAATGGTAAATATGTAAAGTTTTAGATCTCTATTCTCAGCATACCCGGTCATCATTTTTTTATAGGTCAGTATACTTTTCCCGCCTATATCAAAGCTCTGGTCGTAACAATCTTCTCTTCCTAAAACACCCATTAAAAAACTCATAACATTACGTATTGCAATAGGATGTGTTTTAGTGTTGACCCATTTAGGAGTAACCATTACGGGTAGTTTTTCACAAAGATCTCGCACGATCTCAAAGGAGGAGCTACCGCTACCAACAATTATCCCTGCTCGTAAAACGGTCAGATGAAAATCACCGGTATAGAGTATGTCTTCTACTCGCTTTCGCGAAAGCAAATGCTTACTTAGTTGTTCTTCATTGACAATTCCAGAAAGATAAATGACCTGTTGACAATTGGTTTGCTGAATCAGCTCCACAAAACGCTCGGCACTATCGGCTTCCATTTGATCAAAATTATCGGTACTAGAGGACATAGAGTGGATCAAATAATACGCGGCATCAATATCCTTAGGTAACACATGATCTGCAGGTGCTTTGAGAAAATCAATTTCTATAATTTCAATTTGGTCTTTGATCTCTTGAGGTACAGAGAGTCTTGCAGCACTGCGCACCGCACAAACAACCTCGTGATCCTCTTTTAATAATTCATAAAGAAGGCGTACGCCTATATAACCGTTAGCTCCTGTAAGTAATACTTTCATAATTTAAAGATACTATTCAAATAGTGTAACTAAGGTATAAGTTTGTTAAAACAAAAAACGCCATCTGAGCAGATGGCGTTTTAGACTATTGTGATATTCAAAGATAACTCTTTTACTAATTATTATTTTTTTTCTCATTCAAAAGTGAGCGGTTATCATCACTGTTTCTATCAATCAATTTGTTGTAAGGGTCTATTCCTGCCTCCACAGGTTTAGAGTCTACCACAATATCAAAAGTGTTTGAAATATCAGTTATTTTCATTTTCTTTAAATAAAGCACTTTTTCTATTCCTGTTTTTTCATCTTCTTCACCAAAAACTCCTACTTCTATATAATCAGCTAGTGGTAAGGACTGTAAGGCTCTGTTTCTTCCTTCAGGAGTAAAAGAAAGACTGTCACCAGACATATTCTTATAAACAGACTTCCCTTTCTCATCAGCTCTATACTTAGTAACTACAGCATCAATAGATACCAGATATTTGCCATCTGGTAATTCTGTATAATTCGCTTTTTTTACTTTGTTATCATATAAGGTTATGGTCTCGAACATATCGGTAATTAGATATTGCAAAGAGTCTGGCGTTACGGCTCTAATGTCATCTACAAATTCTGTAGCTACAGGATAAGGAGCACCTTTGAACTGATACTTTTCGGCAAATCTCTTAATTACATTATTGAATTTTTTCTCTCCTAGATAATCGCTCATCGCGTAAAGTACTAAAGAACCTTTTTGATAATGAATGTATTGTTGGTTTTCATTATACATCAAAGGGTTCTCCTTTATTTGCTCTACTGTTCTACCTAAAAGGTAGCCATCCATGGCAACTTTAAGAAACTTGCGCATTTGTTCTTTACCATTTGTTTTTTCTAAAACTTTAAGCGAACTATACTCCGATAGACTTTCTGATAAAAGCGTAGCCCCTTTGGCATTGGCACCTATCACTTGATGCGCCCACCACTGATGCGCTAACTCATGAGCAGTAACACTAAACGGATAATCTACATTGTCATTGTCATCATCATCTACATCTGCTATAAAGCCTATAGCTTCACTGAAAGGAATGGTGTTAGGGAATGCTTGGGCAAAGCCCCCACCAGTTCTAGGGAATTCAATGATACGCACTTGTTTGTGTTGATATGGTGTGTAGTTATCATTATAATAATCTAATCCATCCTTTAAACCATTCATCATGCGATCTACGTTATAAATGTGATCTGGATGGTAATAGATTTCAAGTTTTATTCCATTATGTTTCTCTCTTCTCACATCGTAGCGACCGCTTAAGAAAGCGTAGAAGTTCAGGATTTTAGAATCCATTTTATAATAAAAGTATTTGCGTCCATCTTCTTCCCATTCTTTCATTAGATAGCCTGGTGCAATGGCAATTTGGTCGTTTGAAGTACTCACAGTAGCCTCAAAGTCTATCCAGTCGCTATTGCCGCCTATATAATTGTTGTCTCTAGCACCTGGAGCATCGGGTTCTGGTAAGCGGTCTTTAGGAGGTAAATTGTACTTCTTACGTATTTGTGTATTGCGTATTTCGCCTTGATCGTTATAGCCTATAGAAGGAAATATGCTGTTGTTGATAAATGTTCCATTATCTACTACTGGAGAATTATTGTCAAAGAATGTATTGGGTTTGTTCTCGGTTGTAAACTTCATGATCAATGTATCACCAGGCTGCAAAGGATTTTTAAATTGATACATCCTATAATCGTAATCTTCTTGATCATAAACGATTTCAGTCTCTCTATCTAGATCAATAGTAGTAGGTCGGTCAGGATAGTTGACGTGTAATGTATCTATGGTGATATTTGTTTGATTTACAAAGGTGTATGTCGCACCAGCTTTAAAGTCTCTAGTGTCAGGAAAAACATCCATAAAGGTGTTTACTGCAACTAATCGAGGTTGAGGTGTTTTAGCAAATTTGCTTAACTCCTTTTCATAGTTGACCCTCATTTCTTCTTGTTCTTTCCCAGAGATTTGCTTGTTATCTACATTGTTTACTTTCCAGATGTAGCCACCTATTGCAAAGAATCCTATCAAAGAAACTGCTAGTATTGCTATAAGTGACTTTGATAATCTTGCTTTCGCGAAAGCGAAACGTTCCATCATATTCGTATCCATTCCACGACGGTAGAACAAGACAGAAAGTGCAAATAATGCAATACCTAATAAAAACCAATAGACTCTATAAGTAAAATAACGAGCTAATCCACTACCATAACCATTCATGTCACTAGGGCTAGGAGAACCTGCGCCTTGATTGAATATAAACTGGCTTTGTTGAACACCTATCGCACCCAATAATGGAGGAATCCCTATGGCTAGAACTAATAAAACAATTAACCCTACCCATTTGTTTTTTATTAGGGTATGAATGAGCAGCGACATTAAAATCCAAGGAATGAAATCCCATATATTTATCACATATAAATCAAAGAAGTACAAGGGCAATTCAAACTCAAAGAATCCATTATAAGACTGTATGATGATACCACTCAAAATGACAATGAGCAAAATGGTCGCTACCATAAATAGCATGGCTATAAACTTAGAGAGCAATAGGGTCCAGTTTTTAGTAGGTGTTGCATCTACCAGTTGATTGAGGTGTGCGGCTTTTGCACGGTCCATTATCAAACCACTGTATAAAAAGATCAATAAATAAGAGAAAACACTAAAAATTCCACCTGCAAATTCCAGCATCACCCATGTTTTAGGTAATATATCTGTTCCATATTGTTGTCCTGTAATCAACATAGTTAGCAATGAAAAAGCAAAGGCTACAGAGCCAATGATGATAAATGGCCATCCTATAACAATATATGAAATATCTGATTTTGCGATAATCCACGAAGTTTTAAGCTGTCCAAAAAATGATAAATCCTGCCTAGCAGTAGGCATAACCACTTTTTCTATAGTACCAAAATTCTTCTTGGTCACCCGTTGAGATTTTTTTCTAAAAAGAGATAAACTTGAAGGATTTTGAGAGAAATTGAAGCCAAATAAAACACCAGTGAATACCAGTAATGAAATCCCTAACCAGATCAAACGGTTGTATAGTAAAGTTCCTTCTACGGGAATCAATTGTGTGCTCTGTTCTTCGGGTGTCCAGTATTTGATTTGTGCATAAGTCGCGCTATCTCCCGTAGGTTCTAGCAATTCTACCCAGTAAGAGTCGTCCATAGTTGGGACGCTAGATTGAGCTGCTAATTGTAGGATGATCATGACCAGTACAAACATAAATCCTATATTCACATTTCGTAAAAAGGCGGTTATAGCAAAAACAATAGCGCCGTAGAAAAATATATTAGGAATAATGTAAACCAAGAACGGTTGCAGGTAATTCATGATCTTGAATGGACCTACTAGTTCTTCATTTGCTCCAGGCAAGTAAAATCCTATAGTAATACCTATCAAACTCGCAATAACTACTAAAATGCTCATAGTCATACCAGCGCCAAATTTGGCCAATAAATAATTCCATTTTGTCAATGGATAAGAATACAACACATTATGCATGTTATTCTTAAAATCTCGTTGTATGGTTCCACCTATTATGGACGGAATCAGTAAATAAGATAGTATAGCAAAAAAGCCCAACAAACTGTAGATTCCTACAGCACCATTAAGTTTAATGGCACTTGTTACGGTGACATTATCACTGTCAAAAACACCCACTGCAATGGCGGAAATAGTTACAGATAATAAAAAAAGCACGACTGTATATATGTAAAAAAGAGGTTGTTTAAACCAGGTTTTTAGTTCGTGTATATATATGGTAGAGAACATATTTAGGCGTTTTCTGTTTCGGCAATGAATTTATCATTGCTCAATGTGGTGAAGTAAACATCTTCTAATGATGGTTGCGCCTTTGCGAAAGCGTCACCAGGACTTGTTTCGCCATAGACACGTACATTTAATTTATTATCCTCATTGTAATTAGAAGAAATGACGTTGAAGTCTTTTTGCATTTGCTCGATAGCGTCTCTTTCTACCGTTGTTGTCCAGATTTTATCTACCAGCTCAGCCACCATTTGCTTAGGAGTTGCTTGAGCCAATATCTTCCCACCATTCAATATCGCCATGTCGGTACATAATTCCTTGACATCATCTACAATGTGGGTAGAGAAAATAACGATGTGGTTGGTTCCTATTTCCCGTAATACGTTTAGGAAACGGTGACGCTCTGCTGGATCAAGTCCTGCGGTAGGTTCATCAACAATGATTAATTGAGGGTCGTTCAATAAAAGTTGAGCGATGCCAAAACGTTGTTTCATACCTCCAGAATATCCTGCGACATGTTTGTGTTGTACATCAGTAAGGTTAGTTACTTCAAGAGCTTTGGCTACAATAGCATTGCGCTCTGATTTACTAGTGATCCCTTTTAAACTGGCAAAATAATGCAACAAATCATACGCACTCATTTTAGGATATACACCAAATTCCTGTGGCAAATAACCTAAGGTCTTTCTAAATTCAATCTTGTTGTTTAAAATGTCTAAACCATCTAAATGTATGCTGCCTGAATCAGGAGACTGTAACGTAGCAATAGTTCTCATCAGAGAAGATTTACCAGCACCGTTAGGGCCTAAGAGACCAAACATCCCTGCATTGATATCTATAGATACATCATCTAGTGCTTTTACACCATTAGGGTAGGTCTTGGATACATTCTTTAAACTAAGAATCATGTGATCGTATTTTATGGTTTGCAGGTTAGTGTCTCTTTCTATATATATGTTACACTTTTATAAGGTAAAAGTCAAAAGCAACAGCAAGCCCAAGTAGAAAATACAAATTCTAAAAGGAGGAAATTTTAGTCATTACTTTATAGAAAAGAAGAATGTATTCTTCAATTCATTAAAGGGTTTTTAATTTTTTGCATTCGGTAATTCTATAAATCATCAATAAATTCAAGCCCTTGATCTAATTTTAATTGAGATAATTTATCAAAGAACTTGTGAACCCGCTTGTGGTCTGCCTTTACTTTTACAAAGTAATTATCTCGATGAATACTGTATTCTTGAGCACGACCTTTGTATATAGTAAGTTTGTAATAGGGAATAGGCAATGCATAGGTCTCCAATAAAGACCGGAACCTAACGATTATTCCATTTTGTCTGATCTCCACATTGCAGCAGTTGATATTAATATCGAGCACCATAAGGTTGTGAATTTGTATACTGGTGCTGGTAATAAACAGCTTAGGAGAACCAGATCCTTTTAATTTCCAGCGTTCTTTTAACGTGAGAACGGCACCTACTTCTTTAGAAATTTCTCGATCAATTTTCGGATTGTTATAAGAGACGTTATGTAGCATAAAATAAAGTTATATTCTTGGACCAGTTATTATTTCAGTAAATTCAAATGGTGAATTCTATTAGTTCGTTGAATCTCAAAAGCCTTTCATAATACTTATCTTTGCGGGCTTAAATTTTTTACTTATGACGCTGTTTCAACAACTAGAAAAGGCTACGAAGGAAGCTGTAAAATCCATTTTTTCTATAGAGTTAGAACAGGTGGAGATTACGCTTACGCGAAAGGATCAAAACGGAGACTATACCATCATGGTATTTCCTATGTTGCGTCATATTAAAGGCAATCCAGCTGCGATAGGCGAGCAAATTGGAACCTATTTAAAAGAAAAAACAGACTTGATCACTGCTATCGAAGTCATTAAAGGATTCCTGAATATCAGCGTTTCCTCAACAGCCTTCTTGATAGATTTTAATCGCATACTCAACCATGAGAAGTACGGCACGACTGAAGTAGATGCTACACAACCAGGTGTGATGGTGGAATACAGTTCGCCTAATACCAACAAGCCACTTCACTTAGGACACGTTAGAAATAACTTGTTAGGTTATTCGGTAGCTAATATTATTAAGGCTACGGGTCGTAAAGTCAATAAAACACAGATCATCAACGATCGCGGTATTCATATTTGTAAATCCATGCTGGCTTGGGAGCAATATGCAAATGGAGAGACACCAGAATCTACAGGTTTAAAAGGCGATAAACTAGTTGGGAACTATTACGTTAAGTTTAATCAAGAATATAAAAAGGAAATAGCGGTACTTATTTCAAATGGTAAGACTGAAGAAGAAGCAAAGAAAGAAGCTCCTTCTTTAATAGCGGCTCAACAAATGCTTCAAAAATGGGAGCAAGGCGATGCTGAGGTAGTAGCACTTTGGGAAAAAATGAACGCATGGGTATATGATGGTTTTAAAACCACTTACCAAAATTTAGGAGTTGATTTTGATAGCTTGTATTACGAGAGTGACACCTACTTATTAGGTAAAGACGTCGTTCAACAAGGACTGGATAAAGGCGTGTTTGAAAAAGACCCGGATGGATCGGTATGGATCGATCTTACTGAAGATGGACTGGATCGTAAAATAGTATTGCGCAGTGATGGCACCTCCGTTTATATGACACAAGATATAGGAACTGCTATACAGCGCGTAAAAGATCACGACATCAATTCTATGGTGTATACCGTAGGTAACGAGCAGGATTATCACTTTAAAGTACTCTTTCTTATCCTAAAGAAACTAGGTTTTGATTGGGCAGAGAACTTGTACCACCTGAGTTATGGAATGGTAGAGCTTCCATCTGGAAAAATGAAGTCCAGGGAAGGAACTGTAGTTGATGCCGACGAGTTGATGGAAGAAATGACGTCCACTGCTAAAGCCATTGCACTAGAACAAGGTAAGCTAGAAGGGCTTTCTGAACAGGAGAAAGAACGACTCTACGACATGATCGGTTTAGGAGCTTTAAAGTACTTTATGCTGAAAGTGGATCCTAAGAGAAGCATGTTGTTTGATCCAGTGGAATCCGTAGATTTTCAAGGGAATACTGGCCCTTTTATTCAATATACGCATGCGCGTATCAAATCTATTTTACAGAAAACCGGATTTGATTCGACTAAATTAAATAGCGCAACCAATTTAGAATTGACCGATAAGGACACGGCAGTAATCATGTCTTTACAACAGTTTCCAGAAGTGATTCAGAGCGCAGCAGATAAATACAGTCCAGCACTAGTAGCAAATTATGTATACGAACTGGTCAAAGAATTCAATTCCTTTTATCAAAATGTACCCAAAATTGTAGAAGAAGAAAACGCCGACTTAAAGCAATTCCGTTTGTTGTTGTGTTATAAAACGGCAGCGGTTGTAAAAAGCGCTTGTGCCTTATTGGGAATCGAAGTTCCTGAGCAAATGTAAGACAGTCTTTGAGTGGTGAGTCCTTGAGTAGTGAGCTGTGAGTTGCTGAGTCCTTGAGCTGATGAGCGGTGAGCTGTGAGTCGTGAGCTTTGAGTTTGTGAGTGGGGAGTCTTTACAGGACAAACTTCTGTAATACCATAGGTTGGTCCTTCCAGAAAATTCAGAGCACATTTCTTAATGCTAGCAAAGTGGCAGCAGTGAAATTTGTCTGTCATCCATTATGGATGGAGACAGCTTTCTAATGGAAATTGAGAATTGAAAACAGCGACTGAAAATTTTAGTTCAGCGCATCCATTTTCTTAGCAATTACGTCAGCTGCAGCATAGGCTTTATCACTTGCCGTGCGATCTGAAGTAGAAAGGTCATGGTATTCTTTCATGAGTTTTTGATATTGCTCTTGCAATTTTTCCATCTCACTTTTCTTTTTAAATAATCCGAACATCGTAGTGTTTTTTAGGTAGTCGAGAAGATACCAACAACCTTCCACAAAACTTGTCATTCTAGAAAGAGTTCCAGAAAAATAGGCTGTTAGAAGTTTTAGATCAAGCACCTATTCGTCCCAAATTTGTATGGAATCCGGCATGAAAATTTACAAATACAACTGTAAAATCCTTTTGGCAGCTTTTTTGGCTCAGCCCAGACCGTTGCTAAATTGTTTTCCATTTGAAATAAAGGGAAATGCTTTTCGGGAGGTCGGAATGCGATTAAAAAAATAATATAACTTTTGAATGAAAAATGGATACTTTATTTCCGAAAATTTAATTTCATCTAATCATCTAATCATCTAATCATCTAATCATCTAATCATCTAATCATCTAATCATCTAATCATCTAATCATCTAATCATCTAATCATCTAATCATCTAATCATCTAATCATCTAATCATCTAATCATCTAATCATCTAATCATCTAATCATCTAATCATCTAATCATCAAATATTACTTCTTTTAATACTCACGGCATTTGCAAACCATTGAAAAGCAAAGAAGCTGATCAAAAAGGCAGTCACAAAAACATTCATAACATCTTCTGTAGTAAAGCTAATGTAAAGCGCAATTCCTGCGATCAGGGTCATGATTCCAGCAGCGAGCGGCATCATTAATGCAGGTTTAGTTTCCATATAAAACATACTCCACGGAATCATTAAAATAAGTCCAGCTATAGCGAGCATTAAGAATCTAAAATCGTCTAAGAGCAGGTATCCTGTCACTCCTGATAAAGAGACGAGGATACAAACAGCCGTAAAAATAACAGCTTGTTTTTCTTTTGTACTCAAAAGGAACTTGGCATATGTATTAAAACTGAAAAGCAATTGAGACACAGGGCCGATAACCCACGTGCTCAGTGCAATTAAAGCCAAAAGAACTACTACAGGAGTTAGAAAAGGTTCTAATGCGGGAACTGTTTCTGCTGCATAGCTTATGGCTCGAGTTCCTAAATAAAATCCTATGATAAAAAACCACTGGTATTTGGCACCCATATTTCCCAGCCAAAATTGATATTTTAAGAACCATCTGTAAACAAAATATCGGGCTTGCAAGGCTTGCATCATCCCGGCTTGAGCATAAGAATTGTTAGGATCGTACCTCAAGGCTTCCTTAAAATGTTCTAGAGCTGCTTTGTGATCTCCTATTTCTAGTTTGTTCCAACCGTAATTGGTATGCGTATAAGAATCTTCTGGATTTTCTCCCAAGGCACCTTTTAAAGTTTCTTCTGAGGCTGCTCTTTTATTCTGTTTGAGTTGTGATGTACTTTTTACATTGAGTGCCAGCAGGTTAGCTGGATCTAGAGATAATGCTTTTTCAGCGAGTTGCTCTGCTTCTTTATACCGCTTTCGCGAAAGCGAAACATGAGCCAGCATCGCATAATTTTGAGGTTCTTGAGCATTGAGGCTTATAGCTTCTTTAAGTAATTCCTCAGCTTCATCATAACGTTCTACATCCAGCATAACTCGCGCTTTAGTAGCGTACAATTGTGCCATGGATGGAGAGAGTCCTATTGCGATATCAATAAAATGTTTTGCCTTTTTAGGGTCGTCTTGAGCAAGGTTGACCTCTGCAAGAAGATGCAAACAAGAAATGTCGTTGGGGTCTTGAGTCAGCGCTTGGTTAAGGATATCTTCTGACTGAGAATATCTTCTTTGTTGATAGAGCAAATAGGCCCTTTCGTATAAAGCTTCTGTCATTACTTTTTGATTTTTAAGTAATGAAGTATATCATCATACAGCCCAGATTCATTTGCATAGACAGCAAAGTTTTTTGCAGTGACAAACCATTCTTTAGTGCTGGGTTTGTGTTGTTTTAAGGATCTTAAAAGGTCTTTAGTCGTCAAGGGTTGAGGTATACCAGACTTGATGGCATCTTCCAGTTTATTTTCTATAGCGATATCGATTACGGCTTCTATATCAGCACCAGAGTATTCCAATGCTTTTTTTGCTAGCGCTTGCGTATCTATATCTTTAGTGGGTTTTTCTTCTAGCTTGAGATCAAAAATAGCTTCTCGTGCTGGAGCATCTGGTGGCGGTACAAAAAGGATGCGGTCAAATCTTCCAGGACGACGGAAGGCCGTATCCAGATGCCAGGGCATGTTAGTGGCTCCTAAAACTAATAAGCCTTCGTTATCGTTAGAAATACCGTCCAGCTCTTGTAAAAACTGATTGATCAGGTTTTTTCCAGCGCTTTGTTTCATATCACTACGGCTGGCGCCTAGCGCATCGATCTCGTCAATAAAAAGAACACAAGGGGTGTTGTTTCTCGCTACTTCAAAAATACGGTGTAGGTTTTTCTCTGAATTACCAATCCACATATCCAGAATATCGTTGAGGTTTAAGGATATAAATTTGGCATTAATTTGTCCAGCAGTTGCTTTTGCAATATAGGTTTTACCGCACCCTGGAGGTCCGTAAAGTAGAATTCCACCACCTATTTTCTTACCGTAGGCTTTATAAATTTCTGGATGGAGTAAGGGTTGCACAATTTTAAGGTCTATCTCTCGCTTGACATTTTCCATGCCTCCTACATCCTTAAAACTGATTTCTGGCTTTTCTATAAAAACACTGGATTCATCAAAACCGTCGTCATAATCATCATCGTAATCGTCGTCGTCGTCGTAATCTCCAGCGCCATTAGAAGGCATTCTCAATTCTTTATCCAGTTCATCATCACTAAATCCAGGATGGTATTTTAATAAATCTTGATAAGCATCTATAGCTTGTGCCTTGTCATTAGATCGCACTAAAGACCTCGTATAAAATAAATGCGTGTCCAGATCCTTATTTCCTTCTTGGATCAGGCTTTCTAAGATCACAATTGCCTTAGAATAGTTTTTCTGTTTATAAGAAATAAGCGCCAGTCCAATTCTTGCTTTAGGCTCTGCTTTGTATTGTAAAATAATCTCGTATTCTTCCTCGGCTTCCTCCAGCATGTTTGCCAGTCGCAGGGATTCTGCAAGATGCAATCTCAAAGGGATATTGTCTGGAGAAAACTCCAGTGCTTCTCGTAAATTTTGAATTGTCTTATCGTCCATTTCTCTTCTTCAATCTTTTCTAACTTTTAAACCTCCATGCTACAAATCTGGACTCTTTATTACCTGTGGCCATTTCTATAACTTTCACTTCTGCTTGAAGTTTTTCCAATTGCTTTATTGGTTTTTTTAGGTTTTGCTTACGCGAAAGCAAACAAGTAAACCATCCTACTTGGCCTTTATATGCAACCGATTCTTTAATCATGCGCTTGATGAAAAGGGCTTCTCCACCGTTACACCAAAGTTCATGTGCATGACCAGCAAAGTTGCGTCGCTCTTCATAAGTGCCTAGCTTTCTCTGTTTGGACATATTGGCTTTTACAGCTTCTTCTTCGCTTCCATAAAAAGGCGGGTTGCACATGGTGAAGTCATAGCTTTCGCCTTCCAGGATGACTCCTTTAAAGATATTGCCTTTATCGATCTGATGACGTATTTCTATCGGGTCAATTTTGGAGGTGTTTTTTTTCGCAAAAGCGACACTTTCATCCTCTACATCACAACCTACCATTTTCCAGTCGTAAATCGAATTTCCTAAAATAGGATAGATAGCGCTTGCGCCACAACCTATGTCCAAACCATTTTTACCACCTTTTCCAACAAGATCTGCCAAATGGTGTATATAATCTGCACGACCAGGAATAGGTGGGTAAAGAGATCCTTCTGGAAGTTTCCAGTATTTGATTTTATAATGGTGTTTTAATAAGGCGGTGTTGAATTCCAAAATAGAAGTCGCATCACTAAAATCAATAGTTGTAGCGCCAGAAGGGCTTTCAACAAGATGATTCCCTAATTCTGGATGCGTAGCTATTAGTTTTTGAAAGTCGTAACCGTACCTGTGTATGTTTCTTAAATGCATGCTGCAAAGATACTTTTTAGTGAGGTGTTTTCGGTGATTTTATAGTATTAATAGTTCCATTGCCCAGCTTTCAATACTAAGGGTTTTTCTATGCCTGCCAACTGAGCATTAGGAATGCCTATCAATGACTTATTTAACTTAGGTTTTGATTTTAAGTTGCTGTGAATGTAGGTTCTACGAATAATAAGCTTCCAGTTTTTATAAGGTATGAAAACCGACGATTTAATGTCCTTAAGGGGTGAAACTTGTCGACCATAAAAGAGCGACAATTTTTGACGGAATACATACATTTTCTGCGGTTATTCATTTCAGGTATCCTTCCAAATGATAAGCTTTCCACGATAAAGGTGCATGGTGTTTAAATCTAAATTTGATTTTTTAGATTTCAATGGAAGCTTTAGAGCAGACGTCAACAAGTAGGTTGTCGTTAATTAGATCTAGATATTTTGCGCAGCAAAAACGATTTGATGTCTTTTGCCTTTTGTCTGTCGTTATCAAATCTGTCGTCCTAATAATGATCATCATAAAAACGTATCTTTGCAAAAATGTTCAATTATGAAAACCTTTGTTGATCTAAACCTCAAAACACCCTTACAAAACGGGCTAGAGGAATTGGGTTTTGAGACCATGACACCTATTCAAGAGGAGGCTTTTCCAGTCATCCTTTCTGGACGTGATATGATAGGAATCGCGCAAACAGGAACTGGTAAAACTTTGGGATACATGTTGCCATTGCTACACGAGTTAAAATATGCTCAGATAAACGACCCTAGAGTTTTAGTTCTTGTTCCTACCAGAGAGCTGGTAGTGCAAGTGACAGAAAACATTAGAGAGTATTCTAAGTACATGAAATTGAATGTGTTGGGAATATACGGAGGTGTCAATATCAATACTCAAAAGAGAGCCTATGCAGAAGGTGTTGATGTGCTTGTAGCTACTCCAGGACGATTATATGACCTTATCGTGAGTCAGACGGTCAATTTTAAGAACTGTAAAAAGGTAGTGATTGATGAGGTAGACGTGATGCTGGATCTAGGTTTTAGATTTCAGCTGACTAATATTTTTGATCATTTGCCTAAGCGACGTCAGAACATCATGTTCTCAGCAACAATGACAGATCAAATAGAAGATTTTATAAAAGCTTACTTTTATAATCCAGATAAGATTTCCATTGCTGTTTCTGGTACGCGATTAGAAAATATAGAACAATCTTGCTATGCAGTAGAGAACTTCTACACCAAAGCAAATTTGCTCATGCACTTAGTAAGTGATCAAGAGCAGTTTCATAAAGTGCTGGTTTTTGTAGGAAACAAAAAAAGTGCCGATAGACTTCAAGAAGTCATGAGTCCACATTACGGCGGTGAGATTTCTGTCATTCACTCCAACAAGACACAAAATTATAGATTGCGATCCATTGAGCTTTTTGATACGGGTGAAAGCCGTATTCTAGTTTCTACAGATGTTATGGCTCGTGGTCTGGATCTGGATAAAATCTCTCATGTTATCAATCTAGATGTGCCAGCATTTCCAGAAAACTACATGCACCGTATAGGAAGAACGGGTCGTGCTGAAGAAATGGGTAGGTCTATTCTGTTTTATACAGAGAAAGAAAAGGATGATAAAGAAAGAATAGAGGAACTCATGAATTATAAGATTCCTGAACTAGATTTTCCTGAAGAAGTAGAGGTTTCCAAGCAAAAAACTCCTGAAGAGAAACCTGTAGTGCGCGAGATCTTTAATCCGCATAAAGCAATCGAAGACGAGCGAGGTGCTGCTTTTCACGATAGAAGTGAGAAAAACTCTAAGACTAATGAAGGCGGTAGTTACCGTCGTATAATAGCAGCAAAGTATAAAAAACCTAAAACTCGAGGTGATAAGGGAGCTAACAGGCGCCATAAGAAATAAGTATAAAAAAGCCGTTTAAGAAACTCTTCTTAAACGGCTTTTTTAAAGGTATGAAGTGCTTACTCAATAAGCGTTGTGGTGGTAGAGCTCATGGTTATTTTTACTTCTTGAGGAATCGTTTCAGATTTCTCAATCAATACTGTTCCTTCGAGACTTTGCTCAAAACTGGCCTTTTTGATCCAACCTGTTTTCTTATCAATAGTATAAGTAGCTTTTGATGGACCGTATAAGTCATACTTTGCTTTCATCCCCATTAAATCGGTAGTGGCGTTTTCTGGCGTTGTAACCATAGCAGAAGAGTTGATCATATACGACTCCTCGGTCACACCTTCTAAGTTATAGGTGGTGGTAGATTTAAAAGTAGCTATAGAGTTAACAGTAGTAACCTGTTCCCAAGAATCACCAATATGGATTTCTTTTGTCGGTAATATTTGAGTGATTTTACTGTAGCTATCTATTTGCTTTTCAGCACTCATTTCTTTTTTCATAGCCCCTTCAATCTGCAGCAATTGCATTTCTGGCAATTTCATACCCTCTGTTAATCCTGTAAGCTGTGCGCTATTGTCAAAACTTAATAGTTCTCCTTTAGTATTCATGGTGATTTTAATAGGGTCTTTGATCATATTTTTAAACATCTGATTCATGGGGTTAGAAGAAGCTCCATTAGAAGACATGGTTTCAGTTCCCATCACAGTTTTAGTGGTATTGGACATCTTTTTAACAATGATATCGATGGAATAAATACCATCCTTAATATCTGTTACAATATAATCAGACTCTGTAGAAATGATAGTGGTAATATCTTGAGGCTGGCCGTTGACAACTTGCTTTTGCTCACTAGTAACCACTAGATTTTGTGGATAAATTCCATCTTTTTCTAGATTGTAAACAATATCGTATTGAGCTGTGGCGATTATGCTACAACATAAAGCGATAAAAAATAAAGTCTTTTTCATATTAGTTGGTTTAAAGTATGAATATAATATCATAAAGTGATTTACGGGAAACTTTAACGATTTTCTAACGATAGGCAGACGGTTTAAGATAGAGCTGTTTCTCTTGAAATCATCACAAAGGTCTTTAGGGGGTAATTTATAATCCCTGGGGATTGCCTTAATAGTTATATCAATAAGTAGGATTCCGCTTTCGCGAAAGCGAGATAAAAAGCATTTATAACACTAATTAACACTAAACGGGGCAAAAGTGGTCCAATAGTTGAAAAGTGGAGGTGTGTTAAGCCCGAAAATCTAAATGGACTTAACTATATTGCACACCTTAATTTAAAGAGAAAATGAAAAAATTACTTTTAGTATTATTCCTTGCAGCAGGAACAGCAATGGCACAAACGGGTTATGTAGCTTCTGAAGCTCTTTTACAATCCATGCCAGAATTTCAAACAGCTCAACAGGAAATAAGCAAACTAGCAGCTTCATTAAAAGCTGATGATCAGAAGGCAGAGAACAATGTAAAAGAAAAGATTGCACTTCTTCAAGCTAAGGTTCAAGAATTAAATAAGACTTCGACAGATGAAGTAGCTTTTAATGAAGAATATGAAATCTACAAGTCTCAGGCTACTGCATTACAGAATGAATTGATGAACAGCAAAAAACTGGCTGAGTTAAAACTGGGGGAAAAGCAAAATAAATTGTTGACTCCTCTTTCTCAGAAACTCAACGAGGCTATTAAAAAAGTCGCTCTTGCTAAAGGATACAAGATCATATTAGATATTAGCGCTGTAACTTATGCGACAGAAGAAACTAATATCAGCAAGGCTGTAGCTTTAGAATTAGGTATTCCGATTCCTACAGAATAAGGCTTACACCTATAGTTTTACCTATTCAAAAAGATCACTTCTAACGGAGTGATCTTTTTTTGTGGAGCTTATTGAAATTAAAGTTTATATAAAAAAGTTCTTCATCTATAAGATTCATTTATGGTAATCATTATATTTGTTTATATATACCATAAGCGGCAATTCAATTGAAAAACTTTCTAGTAAATCATAACTTAATAGGGAACATAATTGTTTTGTTTGTTGCTGCTTTATTTTTAGGCCAGCCTGTTGTTGAAGTTTGTTTAAATATGGAATATGAGGTATCTATTTTGGAGGCTGAAATTGATGCATCTTCTGATCTAGAAGAATACACAGATACCGAACTAGAAAATGAAAAAACCATTACAGAGTTATTCTTTTTTGAATCCAAAAATGGCGCTTTTGTTCAAGTTCATTTGCTTCATTTCACTCCCCATCTATGGTCTGATTGCTCTCAGGAGATATTGATTCCGCCTCCTGAATTAGTTTCTTAAAAGCAACTCGAGACCAAATTCAAATTTTATTCATCAAAGTATTGATTTGCACGTCAAATCGATTCTTACTGCTCCCGTAGTTTACGGGACAACATTCTAATTTATGCATTCTTCAAATCCGTTTAAAAATTTTAAAAAAGACATACCAGCCAGTATTGTTGTTTTTTTTGTCGCCTTACCCTTGTGTTTAGGTATCGCATTAGCTAGTGGCGCACCACCATTTGCAGGACTTATTTCTGGGATAATAGGTGGTATAGTAGTGGGAGCTTTAAGTGGTTCTCAATTAGGAGTAAGTGGTCCAGCTGCTGGCCTCGCTGCCATAGTAGCTACTGCTATCACCGATTTAGGTAGTTTTGAAATCTTTTTAGTGGCTGTGGTGGTAGGTGGCGCGATTCAAGTAGTTTTCGGCCTCTTAAAGTTGGGGATTATAGGGTATTATTTTCCTTCTTCGGTTATCAAAGGGATGCTCACCGGTATAGGTATTATTATCTTTTTAAAGCAAATCCCGCACTTTTTTGGATTGGACAATGATCCAGAAGGGGATATGGATTATTTTCAGGTAGATGGAGAAACGACCTTTAGTGAGATTTTAAGCATAGGAGAATACATCAGTCCAGGAGCTACGTTGATAGGTGTTATCGCACTGGCTATTTTACTTTTATGGAGCAATGTTCTCAGTGGTAAATCTAAAATATTTGAAGTTATTCAAGGTCCATTAGTAGCGGTTGCGGTAGGAATTATCTATTATGTTTTTACCAGTGATTTATCCTATTGGAATATTTCTAATGAACATTTAGTAAACGTTCCTATTCCAGAGAACTTTGATTCTTTTGTAGGTCAATTTAGATTTCCTGATTTTAGTCATATAGGTAATGTAGATGTTCTTATCACTGCATTTACGATTGCTTTAGTGGCATCTTTAGAAACACTGTTATCTGTTGAGGCTACAGATAAATTAGACCCTTTAAAAAGAGTTTCACCTACCAATAAAGAGCTGATAGCACAAGGAACCGGTAATATGGTTTCTGGTTTTATAGGTGGTTTGCCTATTACTCAGGTAATTGTGAGGAGTAGTGCAAATATTCAGTCTGGTGGAAAGACAAAGATGAGTACTATTTTACATGGTTTTTTATTATTGGGGTCTGTCATTATCATTCCAGCGTTAATGAATAAAATACCGTTGTCGGTGCTTGCAGCCATTTTACTTATAGTGGGTTATAAGCTGGCAAAACCTAGTGTTTTTAAAGAAATGTGGACAGCAGGTTGGCGACAGTTTACTCCTTTTGTTGTCACGGTTTTATTGTTGCAAATTAACTTTTTACTAGGGGTAGGGGTAGGTCTAGCTATAGGAATTGTGATCACACTTTTTCAAAGTTATCAAAACTCTCATTTCCTTCATGCCACTGAAAGTGATGAAACAGGGGAGCACAAAGTTATAATGATCCTTGCAGAAGAAGTCACCTTTTTCAATAAGGCCACTATTCTTAAAGAATTAGATAGCTTGCCAAGGAATACTTACCTTGAGCTGGATGTTACTAATACCAATTATTTAGATTACGATGTGATTGAGATACTAGATGATTTTAGAGAAAAAGCAAGGAATAGAGAAATCAATATCTTGTTAATTTCTGAACTAGGAATGGAAGAGAACCCAGAGAGTTTTTCAGAATTCTTCAAATTGAGATCTAAAAAGTAAAGTTAAATTTTAAAGGAAATTAAATGAAAGTACATACTAAAGAATCACAAGCAACCATGACACCTGAAAAGGCGTTGCAGTTTTTAACTGAAGGCAACCAGCGGTTTCAAAATAACTTAAAAGCAAACCGTAATTTATTACAACAAATAAACGATACCCGTGATGGTCAGTTTCCTTTTGCAACCATTCTTAGTTGCATAGATTCTCGTGTATCAGCAGAGTTGGTTTTTGATCAAGGTCTAGGAGATATCTTTAGCGTTCGTATTGCTGGTAATTTTGTAAATGAAGATATTTTAGGAAGTATGGAGTTTGGGTGTAAGCTTGCAGGCACCCGGCTTGTAGTGGTTTTAGGGCATACCAGTTGTGGTGCTATAAAAGGAGCTTGTGATCATGCGAGGTTAGGAAATCTTACCAAGCTTATTCAGAAGATTGAACCTGCGGTATACGCAGTGAACGAACCTAAAGAAGAAGCCTTACGCAATTCTAAAAATTTAGATTTTGTCGATGCTGTTTCTGCAAAAAACGTAGAGCTTACTATCGATAGAATACGCAAAGAAAGTCCAGTTTTAATGGAGCTAGAAGAGGATGGAGATATTAAAATAGTAGGGGCAATGTACAATATTGCTACTGGGGCTGTTGATTTTTATAGTTAAAAGCAGCTGTATTTTGAGTTACAACAACAAAGCCCTCCATTTAATGGAGGGCTTTGTTGTTTAGTTTTAATCACAAATACTGGTGTTTTTTAAACTTGGAGACGTTGTTTTATAACCTACTTTAATTGTTCCTCTTTTACGGGGTTGTGCTTCTCTTCTTTTTTTAAAAACAAGTAATACCCATTTACTATTAAAATGCCTGCATTGGTCACAATGATAGGCAGATTAGGTGTGATAAATAGAAACCCGTAGAGTAGAAATAATCCACAACCAATGGAATTTACCATGCGCAGGGTAATGATGTTTTTCATAAAGAAAGAAAACAGTACGACTGCGCTTGCCGCATAACCTACTAGATCTAATGTTTCTGTACCTAATTCCATAACTTATAGTTGAGTATGCAATAGTACCGTTTATTAGTCAGATGGTGAGTAAGGGAGCTATTGGTAATCTTACTTAGTTCCAACAGGCTTCTTCTTATATTGATAAAATAAAGAAAGTTTCTACCGTATTCACAGACTATTTAATGGCTGTATTCAGGTTTTTTAATAAAGAAAATCAGGTGTATCATCTTGTTATTTAATGCCTAAATTTGTGGATTCACACAATGCTTATGCTTTACGTTACCGCGTTTATGGAAATTGACTTTTATCCTTATGTAAAATCCTTACACCTCATTTTTGTTGTTACTTGGTTTGCGGGACTGTTTTATATCCCTAGATTATTTGTGTATCAGATCGAGGCACATGCAAAGCCAGAGCCTGAAAAAAGCATCTTACTTCAACAATTGAAGATCATGACGAGTAGGTTGTGGTATATCATTACGTGGCCCAGTGCTGTTCTTACCACAGTTTTTGCTGTCTGGTTGCTTATTTTAAATCCGTACTGGTTACAAGCTGCTTGGATGCAGGTTAAATTAGGCTTTGTGGTGCTACTCATTATCTATCATATTAAAACTCATTTTATACAAAAGGAATTACAAAAGGATGTTGTTAAATGGACCTCTAACGCTATGCGCATCTATAATGAAGGTGCGACCCTTATTTTGTTTGCAGTAGTTTTTTTAGTAATTGTTAAGAGTGCGATCAATTGGATTTACGGTCTGGTGGGGCTTTTAGTTTTTGTTGTAATCTTGATGCTCCTTTTTAAGCTTTACAAAAGGCTTAGAGAAAGAAATAAGGAGTAACACCAATTTATCTTTCAAATGCCTCATAAAATTAGTTTATTTTTTAATATGTCATTTAAAAAACAAATTGGTGTAAATAGTCCGTAATGATTTCGCTTTCGCGAAAGCGAGACCTCCTATAAATTCCTGTTTAGAAAGAAAATAGAAAGTGGTACAATGAGTCGTAAAATAGGTCTCTAGAACTCCTGAAATAACATAAAGATGGCCATGATCATCATGATGGCATTCTCAATAAAAGTTGCCTCTGTCATGGGTAATTTAAGAGCTGTCCCCAAACAGGCGCATGAAATAGATTTTTTATCTAGTAGTGTTTTAGTTACGCCAATTGTAGTGATGCCTAATAGGATCAAGGTAGCAATGAGTGCTATGTCTATTTCAAATCGCATCAAAAACATCAGTCCAAGTGCCGTTTCTAGGAAAGGATACACCCATCCATAAACTGAAGTCATCTTAGCTAATGGATCATACATGGCAAAACTTGTTGAAAAACCTTTTATATCCAGCATTTTAAAAAAGCTAAAAACGATAAAGAACAAGCCCATAAAGTCCAGCATGGCTTCGTCCCAGTTTTCTCTTTGATAGTTGAGCATTACTGTTGCAACTGTCAAGTAACTTAATATAAGCAAAAGGGGCAGTAGTTGTTTCCATTTGGACTTCTCCATTTTTATAGTCGAGCTGGAACCCAAACTGGAATCAACCACCTCTGGTTTTGTCATTGCTGTTATTACGTACTTTTTAGGCAGCGCTTCTTGAAAGGTTTTAATGCTTATGTGGTATGCCATAAGGATAACAGCTTGCTCATTTTCTAAAGTCACCATGGCTTCTTTAACCCCAGGAATAGCGTTGAGTCTTTTCTCCACATCGCTGCGGCAACCATTACAGGTCATTCCAGATATTTGATAGGTATGTTTCATTAGTTCTTAGGTAGATAAAGTTCCATATCTACACCTATAAGCTGATCTATATGACCGGCGATGGGACGTTCTTTATCTGTTTTAAAATGCATGTGCAAGAATGTGGTATGGTGCGTATAAATCGCTTGATGCTTTTCAGAATAGAAGCCTATAATCTCGACATTTTTCTTTTTTAAAATGCCATTTGATCCAGTTTCTTGGTGCTTTTTATGATTGTGCACTTGGTCCCCTTCTGGCCAGTTGATCACGTGCCAGTCTAAAGATATCGCATTTCCTTTTAATAAAAACGGAAATGCTTGGTCTACATCTAATCCATTTTTGAGTGCGGCTTCTTTGATTTGTTTTTCCAGTGCAGCGTTATTAGAAAAGGGTTTCAGTGCCACCCCATCGTTCCATTCTGGAATTTGGGCATAGACTAACAATGCCGCTTTGTGATTAAAACTTGAATCTATTTCCACCTTATTATTTGTAGTCGATTTACTTACATAAGATACCCCGTCAAACACCTGAATCTCGCCTTTGAGATCTTCTAAAGCACCTAGAGCATAAAGATGAGGCAATAGTTGTAATGAATCTAGAGACATCGTTGCTTCTAAATTTCCTGACATCATGTTTTTTAAGGCACCTTGATGTTTTACAGTGTTGTCTTTAGTTGGTTGATCAGCACAATTTATAATACTTGTTGCTATAATAAGCAGTAGTAAAAACTTTAGTTTATTCATTTTTTGTTGGTTTAAATGGTATTGGACCAATTCAGTATGGAGCTAATCCGTCAAAGAAATTATTTGAGGTTGCACAAAGGTATCATTAAGTTTTATTTCAGTTGCTATAGCGTGACCATTACAAGAATAGACTTGTTCTCAAAATTAGTAAATCACACTTCATGGACGGTTGTAAAAGTCACAATAAGCACATGGATCTATTTATCAGAATATAGAAAGGGGCAGCCCTTTTCTACTTTTTCAAAAACCAAATGAATAGAAAACCTAATGTACAAAAATGGCGATGGTTTTTAAAACCAGCCTAGTAAATGTTACATAAATGTCTTGCTGTGATTGTTGTAAATTGAATTAGAATAAAAAACCCTTAAAATCATTTGATTAAAAGGGTTTTATTATAGGATATAAAAAGCGTCTGGATTCCTTTTTAAGGTGATGCTTTCAATTTTATCTGGATGAACTAAAGAGGTTTCTTCCCTTTGTTTTAGCCAGTTGTTATAAGCTGCTATAAATGAGTGATGAAAGGCTGTTTTTTAGATTTTAAAACTCATCACCGGTAGTAAGGAGTGGTTAGCTAGATCTTCAGAGATGCTTCCTCTAAAGAAGTGTGAAAGTCCTTTTCTAGCGTGTGTGCTTACCGCTATACAATCGGCATGAGTCTCCTCTGCATATTGTAACAAACCGTCTTCAACCGTATAGCCAGAAATAAATTCCACCTGATCGGTACCACCAGCAGCGGCAAATTGGGTTGTCATTTCTTTAAATTCTTTGGAGCTGATAAAGTCAGTATGAGGTCTATTGACATACACAACATGTAACTTACTTCCTAGCGTAGAAAATACACCAACAGCTTTTTTATACGCTGCCACGCTTTCATCTGCTAGGTCTGTTGCAAAAACCACATTATTAAGGCTAAAGTTTTCTGGCCTTGATTTTACAGTTAGTACTGGAGTACTGCTGTTTCTAACCATTTTTTCAGCATTGGATCCAGTAAAAATACCTTCGTGCGCCATCAGTCCATGTGAGCCCATAATAATAAGGTCTGCATTTACATCTTGGGCTAATTCATCTACTTCTTTATATACCTTATGATGTTTTATCATGGCATTTACTTGAACTCCCTCCAAGTAATCTTTATCAAGAAAAGGTTTAAATTTCTTTTGAGAAAGAGCTAGTAGAAACATCATTTCATTTTTATTGTCACTATCAGAGTTAGTAATCAGCGAGTCCGATAATTCGAGCATGTGCAGCACATGTAGGGTTGCGTTGTGCTTTTTAGCAAGCAAGGCACCTATCTCTAAAGCATATTCAGAATATTTTGAAAAGTCTACTGGTATGATAATGTTGTTCATGAGGTATAGTTTGGTATAAATTTAATTCATTCTACAACCAATCTCTTCTAAACAGCATTGATATTAGTCATAGGTTGTTTTAACTCTTTTTTATAAAAGGAATCTGTATACAGAAACGAATAGCATGGAGTACTTATTTAGACAGGACAATTTCTATTTCAAAACTGTTTAAAAGGCTTGTGTCTGGTAAATTATAAACCCGTAAATATCTTCCATAAATTAGGGACAAGGATTCTTTAAGATTACTTTTTTGGGTTTAACCCCAACAAAAGCTAAGTAGAGAGGGCTTAAACTATACTAACAGCTATTAGAGATTGCTGCTTAACTTTCAAGACAGAATAAAAAGATCAAATAGTGACTTGTCTTTTTAGAAAGTGGCATATGGGACTAGACGATATTCGTCTTTTTGTAGATCAATAATCTACTCACTCTTAATAATAATTCATTTGGATTAAAGGGCTTGGCAATAAAATCATCTGCTCCAAGATTAAAAGCCTTAGTAACCGTTCCTTCTTCTTCCCCCAATCCAGATATGACAATAATAGGTATATGAGGAAAATTATTTTTACAATAACTGGTTACTTCTAAGCCTGATTTAAGGGGTAATATCACGTCTGTTATTAGCAGGTCTGGTTGTATCTCGTTTATAAGTTCTATAGCATCCATTCCATCTACGGCATTATAAACTACGTAGCCTTCTTTCTTAAGAATGAAATTATAGATTTTTAAGGTGAGTAGATTATCTTCTACTACAAGGATTTTGATTGTCTGAATCATAACTTAGTTAACTTTAGGGCAGATATAACGATATGCGGCACCATTTAACGATTCTGTATTCATGTAAATATATAGAATAAACCAACTTTTATAGCTTATTAATGTTGAAAATACATATTTAATCGATTAAAATCTGTTTTTTATAAAAATAGATCTTAGAGTCTGTAATGAATCATTAAAAAAGTCTCGTATTCATTTTGCCATTTATTTTTACTGTATTCTTGGTAATTATAAACTCCTTGAACTCCTATAAGGAAATGTTTTCCAAATTGTCTGTAATAGCCTAATCCTACTCTGTAGGAATCGAGTTCGATACGTTGATTCAGATCTCCTAAAAGTATTCGTTCATCTGGCGAGGTACCATATCCAAGAATTGAATTGATATAATCAAAGCGTGTATGGTAGTAATACCTAGACGTTAACGTAAATGCCGGGTATATATTTTTCTTCTGTTGTTGAAAAAAAGATCTAAAATGCATCCAGTAGGATCCAAAATACTTTCCAACTCCTAATGTTGCAGCAGGAATATCATTTTGTACCACATACGTGTATCTCATTCCTAAGTCCATTTCCCAACCCATAGGTAAGGCTTGGAAGTAAGTTGCACCAAGTCTCCATTTTGGAAAAACCAAATCTTCAGAGTAACCAATAGAAACATTTGCATAACTCTTATCTCCAGTAAAGAAGTAAGATTGACCTTCCAACTGAACTCCATCTATCAAAAAGGAGTCATTGGAACGTCTTTGGGTATAGTTCACACGACCTAAAAAGGATCCCCATGGGCGCTCGCCAATGTATTGGATGGTCCCCAGGTGCCATGGACCGACACCGGAGCGATCAAAATTGGTAAGTCTGTATTGAACGCCTATCCTATTGCTGTTAAATCTAGAGTTTAACCAAAACAGGCGCTGAGTTAGGCTAGCGTTTTTTGGATACATCAGTGTAAGCTCTTCTAAATATTCACGCTCTTTATTAACATCCTCTTTTAACTGATAGACATGTAGCTTCTTCAATGGGAAAGTTTGATTTTTTGGATGAATAGTTATGGCATCATTTATAAGAATTTCTGCCGGTTCATAATTTTCTGTTTTTAATTCAAGATTGATTAAATATAAAAAGGCTTCTTCATAAGCGGTGTTTTTAGCTAAGACCTTTTTGAAGTAAAGTCTTGCGCTATCTTGTTGACTAGTAATTTGGTGAATACGACCTATTAATAATTGGAAGTCTAGATAATCAGGACTTATTTTCTTTCCCAGGTGGGCTTGTTTAAAAGCCAACTCATATTTTTTTTCTTTTAAGGATTCATAAGCTTTGATGAGCAAGCTATCCGTATTTATTTGTTGTGCAGGAGATAATTGAAACCCTAAAAAGCACACGCAAATGAAGGCTACTGTATTTATCGAAAAAGGAATACTACCGCTAATCTTCATAGAACTGATTTTATTTTTCAATAAGCTTAAAGCCTTTTCTAACCATGACTCCCCATATTGCTTCTTTCTTTATAAAAAATCGCCAATATCCTTTTAACGCAGCAACAACTAATATGGGGTGATAAAAAAATGGTTCAATTAAGGCCATTCCAATTAACTTTAGAATCTCACTGATATTTGCGTAGCTTTTGTATAACAATTCATCCAGTAAAATTGAAATAATCGTAATGTTAATATAAAACAAATAAACGAAAAGAAGGGGCCACATCAAAAAATCAGAATAGATGAAGTCGCCATAAAAATAAGATAAAGTCAATGATGAAATGATCAGGAACAAACCAAAAGTTTCAATAATAGGTGTCAAAAACTCAAATAAGAAAAAATAGGGGAGCGCAAACCAACCCGTGTTGCCGTACTTAGGATGGAAGAACATATTTTTATGAACCAGAAGTGTTTGTATCAATCCTCTTGCCCATCGCACGCGCTGTCGCATTAAAATACTTAGATTAGGAGGTACTTCTGTCCAACACAAAGACTCCGGTATGTAGGTGATTTTAAATTTTATTTCTTCATCATACATCACTTTTCGCATTCTAATAATCAAGTCCATGTCTTCTGCAAACGAATTATGAGTATATCCTCCAGCTTTAATAGCCACTTCTTTGTCAAACATACCTAATCCTCCTGAAACTAATATTAAGGCGTTTACCTGACTCCATGCCATTCTGCCAAACAGAAAGGAACGCACATATTCTAGTTCCTGAAACATGGGATACCATTTTGTTGGAAAATGAACCTGTACTAAAAAACCTTCGTCAAATGTGCAAGAGTTAGAACTTCTTATAGCTGCTCCTGATGCGATCACCTTAGTTTTACTTTCAATAAAAGGTTTGATAAGTTTTACTATGGTGTTGGGGTTTAAAATAGAGTCTACATCTGTACATACAAAAAACGGGTATTGTGAAGAGTTGATCCCAGCATTGGAGCCATCAGCTTTTGATTTTCGATTTTCTTTATCGACCACCAAAAGTTTAGAGTATATTGTTTTTTTTGATTTATAATGACCCCTTACTGGAGCGGTCTTAATATGTTCTTGATAATAAAACGGAACCTTGACTAAGTCGAACTCCTCAATTAATTTTTCTAAAGTATCGTCAGTACTGCCGTCATTAATGATGATCACTTCATATTTGGGGTAGGAAAGAGATATCAAGCTTTTAACGTTATAAACAATAGTAGTACTTTCGTTAAAGGCAGGAGCTACTATGGATACACCAAGCGCTTGATTGGATTTTAATAGAACATCTTCATTAATGTAGTGTTTCGTCAACACATACTTCCGGATGGCATAATAGGAAAGAAAAGCAAAAACTAAATAAAATATTACGTAAAGGGAAGCATAGACAACCATGAACCAATTATTATACGAGTCCTGAAAATTTACTAAGAAATCATATAAGGCTCTCATAGATAGGTAGTATTTAAATGTAATTTCATCTTATCGATTTCTATATCAAGCATAAAGTTGGTGTTGTAATAGGAAGGGTCAATTGCCTTTAGGCATTTTAACAACTCCATCTTTACACCCTTACCTAAGCTTTTTAAGGTTAGATTTTTTATAATAAAACTAAGGGTAGATTCACCACCAATAACAGTTAGTGATTTTAATATTTCTATTTTTAATAATTGATCTTCCCTATAAAATTGTTTTAGTAAAAGTTCTTCAGCATCAGTAAAAAATAGTTCTCTAACGGCATGGATAGCCTCTTCTCTTATTCTGTAATGTCGATGGTTGATCAAGTGTAAAATTGTTGCTTCTGCCCCTGTATAGTTATAAAAGACCATCACTTTTAAACCAAGAATAATAACAGATTCATTTGTGCTTTCCAAATACTTGTCAATGTTGTTTGGCATAGGTTCTTTTTTCATATAAATAACATCAAGTACCTTATACTCATTTACTCTAGATAAGAAAAATGGATAGTCTATTAAAATATCAAAAGGCTTTGTAGTTAGATAGAGGTATGCCACAAAAGCATTGGAACGCAGGACTTTATTTTTAGATGTTAGAAGAGGTCTTATGTATTTTAAACTATCGACAAAATGGAACGACTGAAAATGATACATCCCGTTGCATTTGGTATGCCAAAACCAACTTTTAAGCAGCTGAGCACTGTATTTATGTAGCTCAAAGGCTATATAAATATCACGTATTTGATAGATGAGGTTGCCTTTTAAAGTAAGGCTTAAATCAATTAGCGAGGAAAGCACCAACTTACGGAACCATTTTTTACGATATGGAAACGCTGATTTAAATTTTGTGACTTCTGCTTGTAAAACTTCTCCTTGATATCCAGAAAAGGTCAATTCAGTAAGAGCGTCAGATATTTTAGGAAGGAATCTTTTCTTTTGAAAAGAAATATATGCAAATCTCAGCCGGTAATAGATCAAGCTTATGGTAAGAGCGATCAATAAAACAACAAAAACTGGTAATATCCAATTTATAAGAAACGCCTCAAAAAAATTTTTATCCATCATTTGAAGGTGATATTTATTTACCTATTCCATTATTTGAGGTAGATCTAATTTTCCTTGGTTTATGTTTTGGTTGGTGAACAGTTGTTTAATAGGTTTTTCATAAATTTACGTTAAATAAACGAGAATTATTCTCATTTAAGGGCTTTATCTGCTTTTATTAGAGTAAACACCTATTAATCAGGGTAACTACATGAAAGTGTCGCCTATTAGAATTATGCAAGTAGGATATTTTAGAAATTAGAAGTAATCTTGTGGTTCATTTAATTGAAGCATTCCAGATTTTATAGAAATATTTTTCTCGAACCAGTTCTTTTTTAGCCGTTGGCACATAGTCTTTATTTGGTGTTTCTAAAGCCGACCTTTCAACAGTTACTTTCCTTCTCTTTTTCAGTTTAATCAATGATTTTAACGACTCTTTTTAATAACTGTATCAATAGAACAGGGGAGAAACTTGTCCCTATTATGATCAACCAAACAGTTGGATCAATCATTCTAAGACCAAGTATTTCATTTAATGGGGCTAGGTTGTAAAAAACAGCTATAATGATGATACAAAGCAGCAATGCGTACCACACAAAAGCATTGCAGGTAATCTCATTTTTTATAAATGATATTTTATTTGAAGATAAATTGAACACATGCCACAATTGTGCTAATGCGAGACTAAAGAAGGTAATGTTATTACAAACTTCTGGCTCGTATTGGAGGTAAGAACTACAATACCAGCTTACTATCATAATAGGCAATGCCATTAAGAGGGCATAAACGATGATACTGATCCAATCCTTTTTGACAACAATGGCTTCTGCTGGATTACGTGGACCATTTTTCATGGTTAACTCATTGCCTTTTCCCATTCCCAATGCCAATGCCGGAAAAATATCGGTTACTAAGTTGAGAAACAGAATCTGCATAGGAAGAATGGAGAAGGAGAAATTGAACAAGCCATAGCCAAAAACGATAAAAATTTCGGACAAATTACAGGAGAGCAAATACACTAAAAACCTTTTAATATTTTGAAAGATGGCCCTGCCTTGCTCAATGGCCGAGACAATAGAAATAAAAGAATCGTCTTTCAGTACCATCTCAGCTGTTTCTTTTGCTACCTGTGTACCTCTCAACCCCATTGCAATTCCGATATCTGCTTTTTTTAGCGCCGGAGCATCATTTATACCGTCACCAGTCATGGCGACAATATCCCCTTTTTTTTGGTAAAGGCTCACCATATCTAACTTCTGTTTGGGGTCTACTCTTGCAAATATAGTGGCGGCAAATAATAACTTTTCGGGTGGATTGCTTTCCAATTCCTTGCCAGTAATAACGATATTTTCTTTATCAGATAATTTTATCTTTTCAGCGATATGAAGAGCAGTGGCGGGATGGTCGCCCGTAATCATTATTACTCTTATGCCTGCTTCTCTGCAAGATTGTAACGCACCTATCACATCCATTCTTGGAGGATCTAAAAACCCGATAAAACCGGAAAAAGTTAAATCTTGTAAGAACTTATCAGTTGAGATACCAGTAGCTTCCTTAAAAGCAAAAGCAAGTACTCGGGTGCCTTGTGCTTGTATTTCTTCTGCTTTCTGTAAAAATAGTTCCTTCTCCTTTTTCGTTAATATTTCTATGGTATCTCCCTTACTGTAAGTAGTGCACTTTTCTATGAGTACTTCCACCGCTCCCTTAGCGGCTACAAAGTTGGTACTGCCGTTTTTATGTAAGGTTCCCATCACTTTAGTTTCAGAGCTAAATGCTTCCTCTGATATACGGGGATATTGTTGATTAATTTTATCAGAATCGATATGGTTATCAGCTACAAATTGCAACAACGCAATTTCTATAGGGTCACCTAGTTCTTTTTCATTAGTTCCTTTTTCACGGATCACCGCATTGTTACACAGGGTGGAGATCAGCAGCAGTTGGTCCATAATCACTCTATTGTTTTCAGTGCTTATTTTATTTTTCTCCACAGCGATGTACTCATCAAAAATGTATATGTTGCTGACTTCAATTTTATTTTCAGTTAGGGTTCCCGTTTTATCCGTAAAAATGGTATTGATCCCTCCGAGGGTCTCCACTGCTGCTAGCCTTTTTATCAACACATTTTTTTTAGCCATACGCAGCATTCCATAGGTTAATGCAATGGTAGCTACTATAGGCAATCCTTCGGGAATTGCTGCCACAGCTAGTGCTAATGCTGTTTCAACAATAAGGTAGATGTCTTTACCTTGTAGAGCCCCTGTAGCAATAAAAATTAACGCCAACGCACTTGTAATCCAAATCAGCTTTTTTGTAAGACCCTGTAGCTTTTTTTCGAGAGGGGTACTACTTTGCTCTGCAGCTTCTACCAGAGACGTAATTTTACCCAATTCTGTGTGCATCCCTGTACCCGTTACTAGAACCTTAGCATTGCCATTTACAATGGCGGTGCCCTTAAAAACCATGTTGGACTGTTCGGCTAGAGGAGTATTTTTTATAAGTGATTCCAGCCTTTTGGTTACGGGCAAAGATTCGCCGGTCAGCGCTGATTCGTCTGCTTCGAGTTGATGAAGTTCAAATAAGCGACCATCAGCAGGTACCATATCTCCGGCTTCTAAGAGCACTATATCGCCGGGTACTATCCTTTCGGAGGGGACTTCGACTACCCAGTGATCTCTTATTACTTTGGAAACACTAACATCCATCTGTTTTAATGCACTCATGGATCTGCGTGCCTGTAATTCCATCAAAAAACCTAGGGCTGCTGTAATAAATAGTACGGCAATAATTGAAAATCCCTCCAACCAATGTTGAAAAGAAAAGGAAAGGGTAGCAGCTACTACTAGTAATAAAACGATGGGGCTTTTGAATTGAGCAAGAAGAATTAAAAAGATGCTTTGTTGTTTTTGTGCTTTATAGCTATTCCAACCATAGTCTTTAATTCCTTTTTGTACCTGTTGCTCTGTTAGTCCACTCTGTTGATTTGCCTGAAGAAGTTGAGCAATTTTTTCTATATCCTCAGCGTGAGGAAATTTAATGGGATAGGAGTTATTTTCATTTTCGTTTTTCATTTTTAGTTTCTCCTGATCTGGGTGATGGTATTGGACTAAAAGCTTTTTCGCAAATACGTGCAGCTAAATGAGTTGCACAAGCACTAAAGTAGCACATACACACAATAATTTAATGCATATACACCTGTTTTTACAATTCCTATTCATTTATGATGCCTTAACGACCATACTATATATCGTAGTGATGGATCAAATTACAGCTAGAGGTACACTTCATCATCGCAGTTTTTTCTAGTCCATCTGTTCACTAATTTTGCTACAACTTATGTTTTAGAACAGCGCTATATGTACTTAAATCAACATTAAAAACATCCCTTAATAAACCCTTGTGTCTTTCTATTTTGGAAACCTAAGGGTGTTTTTTGTAGCGTCGGAGCGAGAGCACTCTAACTTTTTAGTTGTGGGTATGGAGCTAGTTTTTGCTAATTCAGATAGTAGTTTGTGTCGCATCACCTCTATTGATATATAAGTTAGCGTCAGTACTCTGTTTGCTGTGCTCTGTTGGATCGTTCTTTTTGGATGGAGTACGATAGGAGGATTTACAGGACGCTGCTACAGGAGAAGTACTTCATTTAGAATTTTAAGAACTGAGGGATGTTGAAATTATAGAACAAAATACGACACAAGCTTTTTTGATACCGCATTAATTATCTCATATCAACACTTTTTTAAGCACCTTTTAAATCCTAATTATTGCTTTAAAACCATTTCCTATTTCGGATTCAAAAGTAATGCTGCCGTTAATAGAATGCACGCGGTTCTCCATATTTTGAAGGCCATTTCCTTTTATAAGTTGGGCTCCTACACCATTATCTTTATAGTTGATGCTAATGGAATTTCCAGTGGAGCTAAAGTTGATGAACACAAAACTAGCCTCGCTGTGTTTTCTCATGTTGGTTAAGAGTTCTTGTAACACTCTATAAATAGCAGGTTTTTGAATATCCTTCAAGTTTTTCCAATCCATGAGTTGAAGTCCTTTTGTGATGACAGTTACATTTTCATTTTTATAACTCAATAAAAGATCACTAAGCAGCTCTGTATACGGAATATGGAGATCTATAGAACTGTTTTGTTTTGAAATATCTCTGGTTCTCTTATAGATGTTTTCTAGATGGTCTAATAATTCTATATTGCTATTGGAACCTGTCTGTAGTTGAGTCATTACATGATAAACATCATTTGCAACCTCGTCATGAATCTTTCTAGAGATGCGCGTTTCTGTATTATAGACTTCCTGTAGTTTTTCTTTTTTGTGTTGATAGGATAAAATAAAATAAATAGATAGGGATGCCAAAGCAATAAATAACAAGAGGTAAAGCAGTCGCTCATTGTCGAGTTGACTATTTTTAAGGTCTTTTTCTTTTTTATCGTATTGATAAACGTAATAATTAAAGTTATTGCGTTGCTCCTCTTCCATGTTGTTGAGACTGTCATTTAGCCTGATGTAGGATAAAGCGTATTCAGTTTCTCCAGTTTCTACTTTTAATCGTAGAGCGCTTTGTAAATGCTCAGGAAATTTGGTTATACGGGCTGTTTCAAGAAACTTATCAGAATATTTTTTCATATTTAAGCTGTCTTTGGCATCTTTATAAAAACGAGTCAAGTGGTTGTAACTGGATATCATTCCATTGGGGTATTGATCTTTTAATCTTAAGTCTAATGCCTCTAACATGCCTTTTTCTGCGTTGGGTATGTGGAGTTGAGATTCAATAAAACTCAAATTACTCAATGTTCTTGCAATCTCTACCGTATTAGCACTTTCTAAGGCTTTGTTATAGGCGGCTTTATAAAAAGATAAAGCGGTTTCTAGTTCGTTTTTGAATTCGTAGACGTATCCCTTGTTATTCAATAGGACCGCTCTATCAGCAGGTAAGCTGGCTGTGGTTAAGGCTTCATCATAAAGAGCTAATGATTGTGAATAATCCTTCCTTTCCCTATAAATTTTGGCCAACTCACCAATGGAAGTGGTGTAACAAATCTCAGTCCAGGCGGTTTTATTTTCAAGCTCAGCTAAGAGATCTATGCATTCTAGATGTAAGAGCTCACTTTCAGAGGTATAGCCCAATCGCATTTGTATACGTGCCAGATTTTGAATAGCATAAATGTACCTAGTTCTATCTTCTTTTTTTTTAGAATTATCTATCTTAAGCTGTGTAAAGAATTGATAAGCTTTAGCCAGGTCATTAGATTTTAACGGGTTGCTAATTTTGTTGGAGTAATAAGATAAACTATCGGTTTCTTGAGCATTTGATGTAGAGCTCAAAAAAGATAAAAGACAAAAAAAGAGGAATGAAGTTAAGGTTGCTTTCATGTCTCTAAAATACTACCTAAATTTAAAATGTAGGATTAATCTTTATAATTATCTACAGGAGGTGGCGGTGGAGGAGGTGTTTCAACCGTTCCTTCATTTTTAGCAATTATAATTTATTTGATTTTTCGGTATTATTTTTTAGCATATAAAAATGGGTACGTTTATTCAAAAGGGTTTGTTGTCCATACCGTTAGCTCGGGAATAAAGCCTTTGTTGCGCATTTCTACAATCGATATAATAGTATGTGCAATATCTTCTGGTCCTAGCTTGTTAAATTGTTCTTTATGGTCTTCACGATTTTCTCGTGATCGATACCTAAATGCAGTTGTAACTTCACTTGGGTTTACTAAAGTTACGCGACTATTATATTTTCGTAATTCAGCCTGCCAAGATTGCGTCATTGCTCTAACTGCAAACTTTGATACAGCAAAAACTGAACCTTGTGCAAAACCTTTTTGGCTAGCGCTTCCTCCACTATTTATAATAGTGCCAGTGCTTACTTCCTAAAATTAGAGTCTGATGATTTTTCTCAAACTATAAAGCTTATCAAAAAGTAAGTTTTCTAACGCTTTAAAAAGCCGCTTGATCTCAGAAGGTAAAGCGGTTTTTTGACGACTCATTTTCCATCTTAGAATTTAAACACTAGACAGTTACTAGTAGTGTTTTATGGGTTAGTATTCTTCTCGCTTTCGCGAAAGCGGTACCCACACAAAACCTATAACCTATAAGAGGTATCATATCCTATTCTAAAAATTATATAGGATGCAGAGGAGGTGTCTTGAAAGACTAGAGGGGTTTATTTTTTATAGCCTTATCACGCTATTTTCACCTCCAGCATAGTCATTCCATGCATAAGAATCTGCTTCTTCTTCATTTAAATAAGCACCATCCACGAGGTATTTAAATTCATAAGAATTAGAAGTTTCTAAGTCAACGGTTGTTTTAAAGCTTCCATTTTTTAATTTTTTAAGAGGAGTTGCTTGATCATTCCAGTTGTTAAAACTTCCTACAACAGCAACATTTGTTGCCTCTTCAACAGGTAGCATAAATGTTACCTTACAGACCGGTTTGCTTTTTAAAAATTGTTTCTTGAGGGCCATAATTGATTTTTTTTAAATTCTGAAATAAAAATAAAGAAAAATAAATAAAAACAACTATTTGAAAAACAGAATGTTAGGATAAATGTAAATATTTATTAGATTGATAGTCAGTAGGTTTAAATTTTAATTATTTCTAAAGAAGCCTGATGATAAATTAGCATTTTCTTAAAAAACAAGATAAAAATTTAACATTCAATTTTAGTTGCTTTTCAACTAAATCGTGTGCGTAAAAAGGTAAAAAGCCATAAAAAAGTTCAAAAATGTCAGATTGGAGCCTTTTTTACTGTGGATGGATGGGATTAGTTGCATCCTTTATTTAAAAACAACTCCCTTACGGATTACCGTACATCAACAACCCCTTTCTTATCGTATTATTAACCTGAAAAATGGAAAGCCAATTTACAGACTGCTTTTTTGAGATGTAGTGTTGAAAAACTAGCAGCATCTGAGATAAGCGTTTTAGAGCATAAGCATTATTAACGGTGATGTATATGGCTCTTAGCGTGTAAATTACTTTTCGGATGAAACACAAGCCGAATTTTTAAATTTTATTATCACTTTTTTTTCTCAATAAGCCAAATTAAAAAATTTGGCGGACTTCCAAATATGCCATAACTTCGATTAAACAACTAATTAGCTATGAGCTATATACGGTGTTGTGTGTAGTGCTTTCGTCACATTTTTGTTCCTATATAATATACTTTTTTGTTTTTCGGCACTACATAAATTAGTTCTGCTCCAGTCGGTGTAACTCCATTGCAATAGATACTCCATGGATAAACATAAACTTCTTCCTTTTTTAAATCTTCTAATTTAGGAAACCACGGTATTTCGTGTTCCCATCCACTTGTCATTTCAACTGCATCTTTCAAAACTTTGGGTAAACTATCTAAACGATAAAAACCTTTTTTATTTTTCAATTCTTCGCGAGTGACTTTCGATATGTCAATCGCATAAGCGTCTAAAAAGTCGCCAGTAAATGAGCGTCCGGATTCATAACTATTCGTTACTTTTTCAATTCTTTCGTCTCCAAGTCTGCACCAATTCAGTACAAATCTCACATCAGATTTTGTGGCTTTATTTTCAACCGTTTTATTTCCGATTGTGGTTGAATAGGCGAGGTACCCCAATATCAGAATTATTCCAATTAAAGATATTCCGCCCCAGATTGTTAGAGCTTTTTTTCCTAAATTATAAATTCTGTTCTTCAATTAATATAAGTTCAAATGTTTATTTTGCATTACACACAACTCGTTATATACACACTAATGTAATACATATCCTACTATCTGATTTGGATATGGTTAACTTTTCGATAATAGGAGCCTTTCCAATTTGTTGTTACAAGGAAGAAACATTCTTGATATTAGCTAAAGTTTTCTATACCTGTTTTGTTGATGGTAGAGTTGTGAACAGGTCATTGGATCAACAAATAAAATACTATTCATTTCATTTAGGTTACGGGTTTCCTCATTCCTTGATGTCTTTATCTAAATCAACATGAAAAACTTGTGTCTGTAATTTTCTACGTATTTCAATGTAAATGAGACTATTCCTTAGAAAGATTACATAAAAAACAATATTTCGTTAAGAATTAAAAGTTAGATAAAATTGTGTTTCAATGATATATTCAAAGGCTATCAAAACACCTTTTTACTATATCACGTTGAAAATAATTATGCGGGGAATTAATTTTAATAGCTTGTCAACACCAATCTACTTATTAAACATAAAAGCAATAATTTTGTAACAATTACATTAACGGGATCGTTTCAGCATTGTTATTCAGGAATACCGGCTTAAATAACTCTTAAGGTTTGTTATTTTTTGTATGGAACTATTCGTTTTATAAATTCATCGGATATCCTATCATTCATAACTATTGGTATAATAAACGGTAAGAAGCTAATCTAGGATACTACAGAAATTAAATGTATTCGTAAGAAACAAGATGCTTTAATTATATTTCCATTATTTTCCGATAGGTACTGAAACATATTCTTTAACTTGAAATTTCTAAAATATCCTTTTGAATTTTTAGATAACTTAACTACCACTTTAATACTAAAATCAAACGACTATGAACAAAAATCAAGACTGGTTACAAAAAGGTCGTGATGGCTGGAGCAATAGAGGTAGTAAAAGACCACCTTTTGCTATTGAACCAAAGGAAGGTCAGCGTTCTGTTTGGGACTTTCCGCGTCCACCTGTAATTGAAAAAGTGACTGAAACTTTACTTGTGAAATACAAAGGTGAAACCATTGCAGATACTCAGAATGCTTGCGCAGTTTTAGAGACAGCGAGCCCACCTACGTATTACGTCCCACGTGAGGATGTAGAGCTGCATATGCTATCACAAATATCTGGAAAAAGCTCTTTATGCGAGTGGAAGGGTGAAGCTAATTATTGGGCATTAAAGGAGAACAAGAATCGGCCTGTCGCTTGGTCCTATGCAAATCCGTTTCAAGAATTTTCTGAGTTAAAAGACTACTTTGCTTTCTATCCTCAACACTTAGAATGCTTTGTAAATGGAATTCAAGTAAAATCGCAACCTGGAGAGTTTTATGCTGGTTGGATCACACCTGACTTGACTGGACCTTTCAAAGGGGAAAGCGGTACAAGCCATTGGTAAGACTTATTAATATGAGGTTTAACACTAGGTTGCAATAGCGCTTTAAAATTGCATTTTTAAACTAACCTGATTTCTGTTGTATGTTGTATGTTGTAAACTTACTGACATAGTGCGTCAACATTAAGCTTATGTCTAAATATACAAACAACAAGACTGCAACATCCACTTGTTAGCGTTTGTTGCAGCCTTGTTGTAATTTTGTTTTTTAACAATGCTTTACTATTGGTCATAGTAACACATTTATACAACAGAACAACTCATAAATATCAATTCATGGACTTCGTCTCTAAATAAAAACTCTTCAATACATCTCTTACAATTTCCTTGACCTTGACCAATTCTTTAGCATCAAGATCTTTTTCATTTCCACAAGGCTTTCTACTCCTTGACTGAGATGAAATTCATATTGTAAAATTATAAGGTCATCTGTCTGATAGATTAACTCTTCAATTTTAATTATATCATTAAGAGGTATTTGAAATGATACAAATGATCTAAATAAAATTTCTTTTTGAAGAGTTGGATCTTCATACATTAATGTAGTGGTCGAATACAATAGCGAATTTGACTACTCATTGTAAACCAAATCTCCAGCTTTATCTTCTATAAGATCCTTGTCACTCCATTATGAATTAAAATATTCTAAAGCGTCAATGTTAATCTGAATTTTGTTTTGCGGAGAAGCTGGGTAAGAATAAAAAAGGAATAAAAATAAAGACTATATTATTATCGATTTTGTGTTCATTAAGTATGTTTTAAATGTTTGCTAACGTTAGGCTAAGAAACGTGCGGTTTTTGGAACACGTGAATGGCCTTTGCATCGTAAATTATATTGAAAGTAATCATCTTCATTTTTGCGGAAATCCCGCATATTTTCTTAGGTGTTGTTAGCCTTTGTTTTGTTCATTTCGCTATTGCTTTAGTCTTTAACTATTCCCACTCTCTAAAGTGACTTTGATATAGTCATTAATTAACTCCTCTAAAATATCTAAAGGAACAGCGCCATTTTGTAAAACTGCATTGTGAAACTCCTTCAAATCAAACCGACTTCCAAGCTCTTGTTTTGCTTTTTCTCTTAGTTCCAAGATTTTCATCATGCCTACCTTATAAGCGCAGGCTTGACCTGGTGTTACAACATACCGGTTAATCTCGGAAATGACTTCATTGGTTGGTATTCCTGTATTAGCAATCATGAAACCAATGGCTTCTTCCCGCGTCCATCTTTTATAATGCATTCCAACATCCACTACTAAGCGAACGGCCCTGAACATTTCAGCTTGCAGCCTTCCTAAATTACCAAATGGGTCGTTTTCATAGAAGCCCAGTTCCCAGGCTAATTGTTCGGTATATAGCGCCCAACCTTCCATATAAGCTATAAAAGGAATAACGGTTCTAAAAGTTGGTAAACCTTTTAATTCATTTTGAATAGCTGTTTGAAAATGGTGACCGGGAATGCCTTCATGGTAAGCTAAGGTTTTCATACCGAATTTAACAATATCCTTTGGGCTCCTTAAATTAGTAAAGAACACACCTCCTTTTGAGCCATCGAGGGTAGGTCCTTCATAGTAAGCTAATGGTGTACCTTCTTCTTTGAATGGAGGCACTCGCTTCACTTCTAAGCCTGCTTTTGGGGTCATGTCAAAAGCTTCTCCAAGACCTTCCTTTACTTCCTCTAATATGCTGTTATATTCTGCAATAATCATCTCGCGACCAGCATCATTATCAGGATATAAGAAACGTTCTTCTTTATTCAGTTTTTGAACAATCTCCCCAATTGTTTTAGTAGAGTCTGCATAGCCTTCGGCTTCTAGGATTGTATTCATTTCCTCTTTGATTCTAGCGACTTCAGAAAGTCCAAGATTATACAATTCTTCAGGGTTAAGGTCAGTGGAGGTATTTACTTTCAACATGAAGCGATAGTATTTATCGCCATCAGGAAGTTTCCAAGCACCGGCATCGTCAGTTGCGCTAAGATTTAGCTTTTCCATAAAATCAATTAAGCTCTGGTAGGCAGGAAACACTGTTTGTTCAATAGCCTCTTCTACCTGTCTTTTATAAGCTGCCTTTTGCTCTTGAGAAATATCAGCTATCGCATCCACTTTAGTTTCAAAATTGACATAAAGGATATTGGAAGTCACTGCTGAGGATATATCCACCTTACTATTGGCTAAACTGTCTTTTTGCTGCCCAATAAAAACCCTCATTTCATCAAGCACTATGGCATTAATGAATTTTGGTGCGATGATGCCTTTTGATTCTCTTATTTTAAGGGATTCTATGAGCTGAGAAAACTTGGTGTCAAATTTTGATAGCCTGGAGATGTATGCTTCTATATCACTTTTACTTTTAAGCTTGTGGTAGCTTTCTAGTAAACTTGGTAACTGACTCTGTAACCCATCCACTTGTTTTACAGGATAGTCATGATAAAGGAATTGCTCTCCCTGCAAACCAATATCTAGGTAGTATCCTACCTCCATGTAATATTTCAATATTTTAGTATTGAGTTGTTTTTCTGGCGATTGACTATCAAAATCGTAACTCAACAAGGTTTCGTAATTTTCTTTTGCCTGATTGAATTTTTCCCATTTCTTAGTATCAGAAATATCATCAAGTTCATCTTTAGTCCAATCATAAACAATAGGAATACCCAACTGTGTAGTTATTTCAGGACTGTCTAATATAAGTTCTACGAACACCTTTTCATAAAAATGATTGATGTTAAAAGGTTTGAACCATATAAGATTGGTTAGCCATAATCCTCCAAGGATTACTAATGTCAGCAAGGTTCTTCCTGTCCAAAATTTCCAAGTACGTTTTTTCTTCATGGTCAATGTTTATGAATGGTGGTTAATCATAAAGGCTAACGGTCTTATATATGAAAAGTAAGGCAGTTGTAAGCGATACTTTTCGGATTAAACACAAGCCGAATTTTTAAATTTTACTTTTTATCTTTTTTATTGGAAATCGTCAAATTTAAAAATTTGGCGACTTTCCAAAAATGCTCAAGCCTTAGTGCCTACAGTGACTTGCTCTATTTTTTATATACAAAGTTGCCAATAGTACTTTATACGATACCTGTATATCTCGTATAAGCACTGTTGTGCAATTCTATTCCAATTAATCTATTCGAGTCTAAATTCAATAAATATCGGCCTTTTATATCGTTATACATTCCGTCATAAGAACTATCTAAGCAACCAATAAAAACGAAATAGAAATCATCAAAAAAGTATGTAGAATCAGCAGTTCTATATATTCCGCCCATTCCAACGTAATCGTCGTTATTTTCCTCAAATACTCTGGTTATGTCATTGAAATGTTTATCGTAAATTATATCTAATTCCTTTTTGCTCTTTATTGACATTTTCTTGTCATAAATATCATTGAATAAATTATATCTTACACGACTAAATTCTCTTACGAAAATTTTATTCTTTTCTCTTACCTCATTCATTCTGAGTTCGGTTATACTTTTCCAATCAGAAAACCTATCAGTTTTTACTTTATCGCGATTTGATTTTTCGGCTGTTTTTAATCTTTTCAATCCGTAATATGCAAGTATTAAAGTTATAGTTGCTCCGAAAAGTTCTTTGAAGTTGGTTATTTCGGTGAAGTAATTATTAATGCCTTCTAAATCGAGTTGTAAATTCCGTTTTAATAATTCTAAATGGACAAAGACAAAAGCAATCAACGAGAATAAACTTAGTATGATTGAGAATATAATTATTACTATGTTAAAAAATTTCTGCATTGTTTTTCGGTTGTTTCTCGTACACCTAACGTGTTTGTGTATGATTTCGTTGCGTGGTTAAGCACCTAATTTAGCAAATTAACAACCGAATAGAAAACCCCCTAGGATTTTTGTAAGTAGGCAAGAAGCCAGCAATAAATTATATACGGGTTATGTGACGTGTTATTTATTATTCTTTCATTACAAAGTCACTTAGCAGTTTTACAATCATATCATCATTATCTAGAATTGCTGTGAGTAGTGTCGCGTGAGTTCTATTTGGTACCTCTTTTGTAAATACGTGAACATTACCTACATCTGTCATTGCTGTAGCAAATCGTTCGTTCTGTTCTTTTCTCCAGGCATCGTCACCGTCAGCATAGATAAGTAAGATATTGTCTCGATTAGGTAATATATGAGGTTTTACGGAGGCTTGTATCCAACTTTGTGGGTCATTACCCCAAATTGTCTGGTAAATTGAATCCTTTTCGATGCGGTCTTTAGCTGTCTCTTCAACGTAAAGAAATGGACTTATAAGTACCGCACCAGCCAACTTAGAATCTTCTATTTCATGAATCTGTAGAAGAGCAGAATCAATTGCAAGGAGTGCAGCGAGGTAAGCTCCAGCGGAATGGCCGCCAACGTAGACCTTTTGGGGATTGCCACCATAGCCATCTATGTTTTTAATTACCCATGCAGTTGCTGCTGCTGCATCATTTACATGTGTTGGATGTTGAAATTCTGGAGACAATCTGTAGTTGACACTTACTAAGCCGATTCCAGACTCAGCAATTTTATTACCTATATCCTCACCCCAACTTTTATCTCCCATTAAAAGAGCTCCTCCATGAAAATACACAATCACAGGTACATTTTTTTTGCCTTGTGGCATATAGATATCTAATAAATCCTTGCCATTATCATAAACGGAATCATTCATATAATCTACATCCTTTGTGACAATAACTTGTGCATCCACAAGGATTGAGCTTAGCAATAGTAATAATGTGCAACAGTAAAATTTCATATTCATGATTCTATTGATTCTTATTCATGTTACATAATGGTTCGTGTATGTTACGTATCCCGAAGGGTATGGCTTATACACTTTGTTAGGCATCATTATTATTCATGTTTGTGATGATCCGAATTCTTATAATGTTCTCTAATGATATTTCTACCAAAATCTCCATCAAAATCTCTCCACACGGTGTGAATGTGATTAGCTTCGTCCTGGACATTATCAAACTCAATTAAAAAAGACTTCCCCTGAATCCGATAATAGTGACCTTCACCCAGCAAAGTTGCTCCGGCCCATCCAAATCTTACCTCATTTATTTCTTGATCCATAATACTATTCATTCTCTTTTTGGCCTGTTCAGCTGGCACGGTTGATAGATACTCATCAAGAAGTTTTAAAAAAATAAGTTGTTGATTCCTGGTTAACTGACCATACATAATTCCTACGGGACTTAGAGGCTCAACTTTTGTGGATTTCCCTGTAACAATGTCAAAAAATGGTTTCTCCTGAAATAGTGCCACTTTCCTTTGTTCTTCGGATAATGAGTTTATCAATTCAAAACCTAGGTCTTCTTCCTTTTGAAGAGTGCGCTCACCTTCTCTGGGGCCAAAAAGAATTCTTGCTGGATTCGCTCCTAAAAATCGGGGAGCACTTTCAACTTTTCCGTTATTAATTGTAAAATTCAGAGAAACATGATGTCCTTCAAAAGAGAAAGCCCATAAGGGGGCCTTTTCAGGATTTCCATAAAATGCTACCGAATATTTTTCAGGATTTCTCCGTATTGAATCTCCACTGATTTCCAAAAGGATATTTTCTAAATCGATGATTTTGATCGTTTTATTATATCCCGTTTCTGAAAGAAAAGTCTTAAGAATTTCGTCCAATTTGGCCTTCTGATTGGAATCAAGTTCATTCAGTTGAATTCCTGCTCTAGGAAACATTGAACTAGGTAAATAATGCCAGAGAATTCTAGATTTGTCATTGAAGAGCATCTGCGTTTTGTTCCTTTGAGCCTGTGTTAGAGATTTCAAAAAATCAACTGTAGGTAGTAATTTATGTTCTATAAAGGCCCCTTGTTGTCCCACAGCATTCAGGCTAAAAGCTAAGAATACGATGCTTGCTAGTACTGTGTTTTTCATATTTCTGTAATTTATTAAATTGTTTTTTTTGACTGTAGCGTCGAAGAATTCTTTCACCGCCACACTGCAGTAATCTATCTCGTGGTCTCCTATTTTCATGAGGCCTTAAGGTCTTGTTATACGCTTATTTTTTACCATACAAAGTGTATACCGTCTTTCTTAGATTCGCTGGCTGGACAGATATATGTGATTCGCCATCAAATATTTGCCACTTTAAATTTATAGTATTATAATTACTATTCTCGAGATATTTGCTGAATTTCATCATCGTTGGTACCATTGTTTTTTCTTCCTGACCTCCAACAGAAATATAGACTTTAGTTTGTGGTAAATCCCAAGTTTTATTTTCAGTGAATTGCGCAACAGCTTGATTTAATAATTTCTCATTGTCCCACCAAAATGATGGACTACTGATACCAAACCGAGTAAAATAACCATCAGAATTCACCAAACAATAAGCCACAAACAAGCCTCCAAGTGAAGCTCCGCGAATACCTCTGTCAGCATTCGTTTTGTAATTCTTATCTACGAATGGAATTATTTCGGTTTTAAGAGATTCAAGAAATTTAGCTGCCCCTCCAGTTTTAAATTCACTTTTGGTTGCATTGCGTTTTTCATTTCTTTCTTCATCAAAAGTAGCTATAGAGGTCGTATAGTCTTCATTTCTATATTTAAAATTTGAAGCATTAACCCCGACAAGGATAAAGTCTTCTGTATCTCTTTCAAAAAAGGGTCTTATTCCCTTGATTACGGGAAAGGTATACATACCATCCAAAGAATACAAAACGGGATACGTAATGGTATCTTTTGTCGAATAATTTTTAGGAAAAGAAATGTACAACTGATAATCTCTTCCTATAATCTTGGAGTATATGGTGTGGTCTGGCTCCGTTTTTCTGTTTTTTGGGGTTAATTTTTGACTAAACAAAGAGTTACTAAAAATGAGGAATAGCATTGTAGTTATTGCAAGTTGTGTTGGTTTTAAAATATTCATGTAGTTTTATAATTTAATAACTTTTTGTGGTACCCTGAAATAAATTTAGACAAGGCATTTATTCTAATTCAATATTGTTAAGGAAAGTATTTTTAATTGCAAATAGTATTCACCTTTCGCAAACTCCCGAATGCTTTATTTACCATATGCGATGTTGCATGCAGTGTACTTTATTTTTTAACGCCATACAAAGATGTTAATGTTCGGCTTACTTGAGCGGCAATTACCGACATATGTGTTTCACCATCAAACACTTTCGAGCTTACCTCTAATCCTTTATAGTTACTGCTTCTAAGACTTTTGCAAAACGCAATCATATTTTTTTCCATATCTACTGCGGGGTCAAGCGCTCCAACGGAGGCAAAAACCTTTATATTTAATTCAGAATTTTGCTTAGGAAAAGATTTTTCCATTTTTAAGACTTCTTTGTCTTGCCACCATAAGGCAGGGCTGTTTATTCCATAGCGATTAAATAATTTAGGTTCTTTAACAAGGCAATATGCAGTAAATAGACCCCCTAATGAAGAGCCCACTAATCCACGATTATCATTTGATTTATAATGCGCATCAACAAAAGGAATAATTTCATTTTTAAGAACGGCTAAAAATTTTGAGGCTCCACCTGACTTCGTCTTTGTATTATATTTCAAATCAGTTTCTTTACTGTAAGAAGGGCTATAGTCCGTGTGACGGTTGTCAAACCAACTCCTTATTTCAGTCTCACTACTACCAATACCAACAATTATTACCTTTTCAATTTCGCGGTCCAAATCTAAAACAATTCTGGTACCATGAAAGGTGTAATACAGAAGCGCACCATCTAAATAATATAAAACAGGATATAAAAGCGAATCTTTTGCTGAATATCCTTTGGGAAGAGAGACATATAATTCGTAAGATCTTTTATTTATCTTAGATTCAATGGAGTGGTCTGGTACTAATTTATGGTCTACAAATGTCGCTTTTTGTCCCACAGCATTCAGGCTAAAAGCTAAGAATACGATGCTTGCTAGTATTATGTTTTTCATATTTCTGTAATTTATTAAATTGTTTTTTTTGACTGCTACCTCGAAGAATTCTTTCACCGCCACACTGCAGTAATCTATCTCGTGGTCTCCTATTTTTATGAGGCTTTAAGGTCTTGTTATACGCTTATTTTTTACCATACAACGTATATATCGTTTTATTGAGCGAAGCAGGAAAAACAGATATATGATTTTCTTCATCAAATATTTTCCACTTCAAGTCTATATTCTCATAATTACTATCCTCAAGATATTTGCTGAATTTCATCATTGTTGGTACCATACTACTGCTTTCCTGATCTCCAACTGAAATAAAGACTTTAGTTTGTGGTAAATCCCAAATTTTATTTTCAGTGAATTGAGTAACGGCTTGGTTTAATACTTTTTCATTATCCCACCAAAGCGAAGGACTATTGATGCCAAAACGGGTAAAATAACCATCAGAATTCACCAAACAATAAGTGGTAAACAATCCTCCAAGGGAGTGCCCTGTAATCCCTCTGTCAGCATTGGTTTTGTAATTTTTATCCAGGAATGGGGTGATCTCGGTTTTAATGGATTCAAGAAATTTAGCTGCTCCTCCAGATTTAAACATTCCTTTCCTCTTTTCATCTTCAGAAGTATTTACAGATGGCGTAAAGTCTTGATATCTATTAACTATCCAATTTGAAGTACCAATTCCGACAATGATGACATCTTCTATCAAGGGTCCAAGGTCAAAAAGTGTTCTCATTCCTCTAATTGTAGAAAAGTTAATTTGACCGTCCATAACATATAAAATTGGATAAGAAATGCTGTCTTTTGTCGAATAATCTTTAGGAAAAGAAAGGTACAATTGATAGTCTTTTCCAGTTATGGTAGAAGTAATTGTATGGTCTGGGGCTAATATTCTTTCTTTTGGGGCTAATTTTTGACCAAATAAGGAACTACAGCAAATGAGTAATAATATTGCTGTGAATTTAAAATGTAACGGTTTTAAAGAATTCATTTTTTTTATTTTTAATATGATTTATTATTCGTACTTGACGGTAGTTTTTTTTTATTTGTCTTTCTTAATAAATTAAAGACGAGATATCTGCAGTTGCAGTTACTCTTTTAAAATACGAATCGATATTTTAGAGGCATGTTCTGCGTCATGATAAATACGATGTGTCGCTTTGATAAAATCTTTCTCATCCGCTTCATAAATATTTACAAACGATTGTGGGTTTATATCAACCAAAGGGAACCAGGAATTTTGAACTTGAATCATTATTCGGTGTCCTTTTTTAAATTGGTGCGCAGTAGCCGGCATTTCAAACGATACTTCAGTGACTTGACCCGGTGTAAAAGGCTCTGGATTTTCAAAACTATTTCTAAACTTACCTCTCATTACATCTCCTCTCACTAACATTTGATAGCCAGCCATGGTAATGTCCGTGTCATTTTGTTCGTCATTTTCTAATTCGTTTGGAAAGACGTCAATCATTTTTACAACATAATCTGCATCTGTCCCTGTAGTACTCACAAATAAATTGACGTTTAAAGCACCCACTACAGTGATGTCTTCTTCTAAAATAGCTGTTTGGTAGACCATAACATCAGGTCTTCGACTTGCAAATCGTTGGTCGTCGGTCATATATTCTCTTGTTCTTTTCAGGTGGATGCCTTCGGCATAAGGTACAGGCTTATTGGGATCCACTGCATACTCATCATAACAAGCAGTGGCTGCTGGCTTGCTAAAAGAAAGTTTTTCATCACAGCCCAGAAATAACTCTTTCTTCTCAATATTTAAGGGGGGCCAAGCATTAAAGGCTTTCCATTTATTTGCTCCTGTAATAAATATGGAAGCCTCAGGAAGGTCCATCTCCCCTTTATTTTTTAAATGGTAATTAAAAAACTTTAATTCAACATCTCTAAAATATGCTCGAGTGTTGCTTTCAAAATTAATATTTCCGAGTTTTTTACCTTCATCTAAGACCCATTGCCCGTGAAACCAAGGCCCCATAATAAGGCTGTTTTCAACCGTTTTATTCTGTGTTTCTATGGCTTCATATGTTTTTAGTGGGCCGTATAGATCTTCGGCATCAAACCAACCACCAACCACCAGCACGGCAGGTGCAACATTTTTAAGATGCGGAAGCACATTTCGTGCTTTCCAAAACGAATCGTAGTTTGGGTGCTTTATCAAGTCAGACCAGAATTTATTCGTTTGTACCGTAGGTTTTTGTTGCATATTTTTAATCGGGCCAAGCTCTTTATAAAAAGCATAATTGTCTTTATTTTTATAATCAAATGGGACTTTTGAGCTAAGTCTTGTGGGGCCATTTCTAGGTATGCCCATAGCAGCAGACTTTGGAAATGAATCCATCAGGAAAAAAGCACCGTTGTGATGACGATCATCTCCTAAAAACCAATCGGTGACCGGCGCTTGTGGGGAAACTGCTTTTAGAGCCGGGTGCGCATTAGGTAGGGTCATCGTTGCATAAAACCCCATATAGGAAATCCCAAAGACACCAACATTACCGTTGTTGTTGTCGACATTATGTACCAACCAATCAATGGTGTCATACGCATCACTGTTCTCATCTGTTTCTTTCTTTTTTTTATTTGGATTGTATGGTCGCACTTCTACAAATTCGCCTTCACTCATATATTTACCTCTCACATCCTGACGAACTAGAATGTATTTTTCTTTTACTAGATGTGTGAAATAGTTCAAAAATTTCGAATTTTTGTCTTTGTTTGGTTCACTATTAAAAGGCGTTCTTATAATCAATATCGGATACGAAATTGATTTGTCTCTTGGTGCATAGACGGAAGTAAACAATTTTACACCATCTCGCATTTCAATTTGAATTTCCTCTTTGGTATAGTTCTGCTGTATGTCGTTTTGAGCGAAAAGTTGAAATGAACATGCAAGCAATAATGAAAAAAATAATATGGTTTTTTTAATGGTATTCATTGTGTTTTATTTCTTTTTGTTAAAGTAAATTGATGGATTGGACTTGGTTTAAACTACACTATTAGGTAACGCGACGGTTACCATTGCAACCTACTTTTTATAAATGTCTGAGATTTATCATATTTTTTTTAAGACAGTGCTATTCTTACTTTAGCTCCAACAGTTATTTTTGTATCTATTAAAAGTTCCTCTGCTGGACGCCTAATTCTTGCTACTTTGTAACCAGTAACTCCTAGAAGTGATAAGCTTTTTTTAATATATTGTTATTGTTAATAAAAGTTAAAAAAGTAATCATATCAAACTTATCTTCCTATTCTCTTTGTTCAAGAACTTCAACATAATACTTTAAAAGCATCGGTATCAATATTTTATTTTTCTACCTCTTGAATGTTAAAATTTGAAGCAGGTAACAATCTTGAGTCTTCTAAAGAGGCTTTTCTATGCCCAGTAATTTTTTGATAAGCTTCACTTTTAACAAAATCTACAAAGACATCTAGAGAAGCATATTCGACGAGTATTATGGCATCCCATTTTTCATCCTGTGGCCCAATTAAGAAATCTTGGCTTTCACCATAATATATTATGTTTCCAACTTTCGTGTTTTCAAAAATTTTTTCAACTTGTTTTAGATAGTATTGATAGGTTTCTTTACCTGTTTTGTCTTTTTGAATATTCGAAACTGCTATGCCCGTATAGTCAGCAATAGGTTTATACTTCAGTAAATTAAGCATTACAATTTTCTCCTGGCCTTTGAAAGTGTCATAGAATTGATTCCAAGATTCTTCCGTAGATCCAATATATTTTTGTTTTGTACTTATTTTTGCTATGTCTTCTTTTAGATTTTTAGGCGCAGCATCTGCCTCTTTATTTTCAGATATGCAGCTATTCAATAGAATGGCAAAAGTTAAAAGTGAACTAATTTTAATTAATTTAATCATGTTATATTTGTTTTAATGTTTAATCTAACTATCATTAAATTAGGTTTTATAAAATACTCCCTAACTATTTGTTTCGAATCATCTCGGTAAATAATTGTGATCGGTTGTTATTTAAAGTCGTATTTCAAAAGGTCATTTCCTAATTTCAATTTCTAATTATCTTTTCGTGTTCTTTTTTAATTGCTACCAACGGTCATGGCTAAACTGCGTTTAAATGCAGTTTAGACAATGTTAGTAAGCGTCTCTAGCGTTCTACTTTAGTAAGTATATAATTATCCTGTTCTTTCATTAGAACAATTTTTCCTGGTTCATCTCTCTCAAAGGAAAGAACTTCTCCTAAATTACCATCTTCACGAATTCGTTGAAATTTATCTCCCTCAATATGTTTGTATAACTGCATTGATTCAGCTGGAGAAACTGATGGTAGAGAAAACAAAGCTAGTTTACCTTCCCAGGTAGCAACATAGTACTCGTTCATGTCTATCTCATATGATCCGGTATACTGTACAAGATCATGTTCCATTTTTTCGACAGAATCCTTTTTAACGGGTTTAACTTTATTGATAATGGCATGCATCCCCTTTATATATTTTCCAGGACTTACCCCCCCCGCCATTAATCATTACAGTGTACGCCATTTTCTCTTTTAAATTTAGCGCAAGTGATGTCATGTAACCAGGACAGTGTCCACTATGACCAACCCATTTATTTCCACCTTCCCCTTTCCAAACATGAAACCCTAATCCCCAAGTGACTTTCCAGTCTGAGTTCGTCCAATGTACATTATGCATATTTTTTAATGTTGCTGGGTTTAATATCTCCGCAATAGTTGTATCCCTTAATCTAAATTGCCAAGAAGCAAACTTTCCTAAATCCTCTACGTTAGAAGAAAAACCTGCCGCGGCTTGGACTCCATTTGCTTGGAAAAACCCCACTTCTTTTCGCTTTCCTTCTCTTGATAGTGGGCTGTAACCAATTGCCAATTCAGTTCCGTGTAAAGATTCTGGCATAGTCGGTCGTGTATTGTCTAGCTCAAGCTTTGATAGAATATTAATTTTGATGTAATCCTCAAAATTCTCACCTGAGACTTCTTCTACAACATACCCTAATAATGTAAGTGCAAGGTTACTATATTGAAAATAAGTGGATGCAGGATACAAGGTTTGTTGTGATGCTAATTCGGCTTTAATTTCTTCTTTAGTTGGGAAATTATAGATCGGGCCATTCCAATGTGAAAAGGTGTTTTCACTAGGTAAACCAGATGAGTGGCTCAACAAAGTCCTAATCGTAATCGGACCACTTCCTTTGTATTGTTGTTCTAGATTGTACCAAGGCAATACATCTTGAATATTGTCATCTAATCGCAGTTTCCCTTCATCGTATAATTTCATAATTGCAACCGAAGTAAACAACTTTGAAATAGAACAGATACTACAAAGCGTTTTAGGGTCAGCTTTAATCCCTCCCTCTATGTTAGCCATGCCGAAGGCACCAGACCAAATCAATTCTTGGTCAGAAACAATACTTGCAGTTATTCCAGGAAGTTTTTCGTAATCTTTTTGGGCGTCTAACCATGCTTCAATAATTTTAATGGCATCGCTATAGTCTTTGGATTCTTCTTGAGCGAAAGTTGAAATCGAAAAGGAGAATAAGATGATAATCAATAAGTTCTTTTTCATAGTTTAATTTCAATGCTTACTAACGGTTGCGTATTTGGTAAGTAGCGTGCAAAATAGCGATTACCTTTCGGTTAAGCTAGAGCCAATTTTAAAAATTTGGCAACTTTCCAAAAAGGCCCAAACCATTTTGTTAGCGATTACTTGCGCTATTTTTTATATGCGTTGTAGTTTGTAGTTTTTTTATTTTAAATTCTTGAATGAAATTTGAGTAGAAAGTAACCAGAGATTATTGTCAAGGCTAGAAAAACCCCAACAGCCGTCTGTTTAGCAATATTTTGATGTTCATTCACTTTCATGCTTTTTAGCACATTGCTGTTGATCCAAATTCCTAGTGCCGAAAAGACTCCAACCTCCATAGTTAGAATTACGAATTGCGCGATCATGAAACTGGTCATATCGTCACGTAGTTGACCGTTTTCCCAGCGAAAGTCACTCGGAATAAAGTTTGGATTTATGTACATGTTCAAGTAGAGCAAGATCCAAAGAATGAATGCCAATCTAAGGAGATTGTAAGTTGAATATATACTCCATTCAAGTGTTTTCATTTTTTAATAGCTCAACGTGTTCGGTTTTGATTTGTGGCTTTGTTAATTGCTTACAAACGGTATACATATCCACGAGGATTTTTGTAAGTAGGCGAGAAGCAGCAATAAATTACACACGGCTTAATCTTGATTCTCATTAATAAGTAGATATAGAGCATAATCGCAAGCAGTATCCATATCAAAATCTAAAATTATTTTTTCAATTTTCGCTGCTATTTCCGGTCTTTGAAATACAATTGCAAGACCACCATCAACTTCCATCATTTCAGCATATTTTCTTCCATTGGCACTTGCAACTGACCAATTATAAGGGTAAGCAATTTTTCTTCCGTCACTACCCGTGCTAGTTGTCCAACCTGAATAAGGGTAAGCAATTTTTCTTCCGTCACTACCCGTGCTAGTTGTCCAGCCTGAATAAGGATAAGCAATTTTTCTTCCGTCACTTCCTGTACTGGTTGTCCAACCTGAATAAGGATAAGCAATTTTTCTTCCGTCACTTCCTGTACTGGTTGTCCAACCTGAATAAGGATAAGCAATTTTTCTTCCGTCACTTCCTGTACTGGTTGTCCAACCTGAGTAAGGATAAGCAATTTTTCTTCCATCACTTCCGGTACTAGTTGTCCAACCTGAATAAGGATAAGCAATTTTTCTTCCGTCACTTCCGGTACTAGTTGTCCAACCCGAATATGGATAAGAAATTTTTACGCCGTCAGAACCTGTACTACTTGTAAATGAATAATTGAAATTCAATAGGTAAACTACATTGTCTTTAACAACAATCAGTTTCTGAGCATTTAGATTACTCCCCAATGTCATTATCAGAAATAAAAGGAATCCAACTTTATTATTTATCATATTTTATCTTTTTAAATTGTGGCCCCAATGTCTTGTGTTTGATTAGTTGCGGTATAGCTTGTTGTAAGGCTGAAAGATAATTAAACGGCATCTAATTTGATTACGGTAAACCGTAGCTATTATTTATACACGGTGATGCATTAGTTATTTACGTTTTCCTTATTAAAATCCGCGAATTAAAGTTACGGTGTACAAGGGTGGCATTCAACCCTGAATTATTTTTTTTTAAAAAAACTATTTTTTTTTTAACACAAGAAAAAACTTTAATATTGTGCGTTTTAACTTAGGTTAATTAATTTTCTTCTCTCTTTTAATTGAGGTAAGAAAAGACAAAATTTTTTAAAAAGACCCAATGAAAAAAATAACACTCGTGGCCTGTCTATTACTTGCTACACAATTAATGTATTCACAACAAACCATTCCAACATCAGGAGGAGATGCCACAGGCAGCGGAGGTTCCTCTAGTTATACGGTTGGGCAATTGGTGTATACGACCAACACCGGTAGTGGCACAGTTATCCAAGGGGTGCAACAGCCGTTTGAATTTCAAATACTCAGTAACGAAGAATTGACTACTGTAAATCTAGCAGCCATTACGTATCCTAATCCAACGTCTGATTATGTGATGCTGAAAATTTCAGATCATGCGCTCGATAATTTAAGTTATCATCTTATAGATATTAATGGAAAAGCTATATCTAATGGCCACATTATTAATGGGGACACTCAAATTAACATGCATCAATTAGCTATAGGTATGTATATTTTAAAAGTAAGCCTAAACAACCAAAAACTAAAAACCTTTAAAATCATTAAAAAATAACATTAACCTATTATGAAAAAACTATACACAATTTTAGCAGCACTATTTCTTACTGCCAGTGCTTTTGCCCAAGCACCAGAGAAGATGAGTTACCAAGCAGTGGTAAGAGACAGTGGAGATGCTTTAGTAACAAGTCAACCAGTAGGCATGCAGATCAGTATATTACAAACTACAGCAACTGGAACAGCCGTTTATGTAGAAACTCAAACACCAACAACCAATGTAAACGGATTGGTGAGCCTAGAAATAGGCACAGGAAGTGTCGTTAGTGGCGATTTTACAAGCATAGATTGGTCTACAGACAGTTATTTTATAAAAACAGAAACCGACCCAGCTGGCGGAACTACATATACCATAACAGGTACCAGCCAATTAATGAGTGTTCCTTTTGCCTTGTATGCAAAAACATCAGGCAATGGTGCAGGTCCAATTGGCCCACAAGGGCCAGCAGGTAACGATGGTGCAACTGGACCAATAGGAGCAGACGGAGCTGCTGGAACTAATGGAACCGATGGAGCACAAGGTATTCAAGGAGCACAGGGAGATATTGGAGCTGCCGGTGCAGATGGAGCACAAGGTATTCAAGGAGCAGATGGAGCAACAGGTACAACTGGGCAGCAAGGACCAGCAGGTAACGATGGTGCAACTGGACAGCAAGGACTGGCAGGAAATGACGGTGCAACAGGGTTGACAGGTCCTGTAGGTCCAACCGGTCCCGCAGGTTCTCTAGGTCCTCAAGGTATTCAAGGAGCTGCTGGAATTAATGGAACACCAGGTATTCAAGGAGCACCAGGAACTGCAGGAGCACCAGGAGTAGACGGAGCTGCTGGAACTAATGGAACCGATGGAGCACAAGGTATTCAAGGAGCAGATGGAGCAACAGGTACAACTGGGCAGCAAGGACCAGCAGGTAACGATGGTACAACTGGACAGCAAGGACTGGCAGGAAACGACGGTGCAACAGGGTTGACAGGTCTTGTAGGTCCCGCAGGTTCTCTAGGTCCTCAAGGTATTCAAGGAGCTGCTGGAATTAATGGAACACCAGGTATTCAAGGAGCAACTGGTGCATCGGGAGCAGATGGAGCTGCAGGAGCACCAGGAACTGCAGGAGCACCAGGAGTAGACGGAGCTGCTGGAACTAATGGAATCGATGGAACACAAGGTATTCAAGGAGCAACGGGAGCAGATGGAGCAACAGGACCTTCAGGAACTAATGGAACACAAGGTATTCAAGGAGCAACAGGAGCAGATGGAGCACAAGGTATTCAAGGAGCAACAGGAGCAGATGGAGCACAAGGTATTCAAGGAGAAACAGGCGCAGCAGGAACTAACGCAACACAACCTACCTACACTGTAAACACCCTTTATCCAGAGTTAGGAGGTTACGTAATAGAAATTAATGCAGATGGCACACATGGTTTGGTTGCAGCCATGCAAGATCAAGGAACTTCAAATTGGTATCAGGCAAATGACTTATTGAGCAATGCCGCTAATCATGATGTTAACGGCGCTAAATTTAAAGATTGGCGCATACCTACCAAAAGAGAATTAAACCTTATTTATTTTCAGAGAGCAAGTATTGGAGCGGCCTCTTACTACTGGAGTTCTACGGAGATCGATAACTATAGCGCGTGGTACCAGTTTTTCCCCAATGGTAATCAGGGCTACAGCTTTAAGAGCAGCACAGAATATGTGCGTGCTGTTCGGGCTTTTTAATTATTTAGTTATTTATCAATTTAATTAGTACCGCGTAAGCGGTCGGTTTAAAAAATATAGAACCAATAGTACTCTAAAAAAGTAGTATTGGTTTTTTTGTTTGCAGTAATTACTGGCAACTGGTTATATACCTATTAATACAATACATATCCCGCCATATGACAGGAATACGATTAACTTTTTGCGATAGTAGCTTTTTCAATTTGTTGTCACAAGGAAGAAAAGTTATTGATAGTCGTTAAACTATTCTATAACCGGTTTTGTTGATGATGGCATTGTGAACATGTCGTTGGCTTAACAAATAAAATGCTATTAATTTGATTTAGGTTACGGGTTTCCTCATTCCTTGGTGTCTTTATCCAAATCAACATTAAAAACGTCTGTCAATACACTTTTTCTTATTTCAATATGAGACATCGGGGATGAGTCTTTATTTTTTGCTCTTTTAGGGGATTGATTTAAGGTTACATCATCACTTATCATGGCATAAAGTTTCCTAAGTTCCATAGTAGATAATTCCTTAGCAATTTAATATACAGATGCAGCGGTTAACATGGTTTTTTTGAACCTAACTTACTGTCCTAATTTCGGGGGAATGATCAATGTTTATCAAATAATAATACTAAGGTGAGCTCTCATATAAGTTTCGTTTAATGTTTATTCATTTCTTTAGGTAGTTCTTCTGGCACCGTATTTTAAAGCAAGCAGGAGGTTTGTATTGTAAATAAAATTAAAATGGATAAATGTTGCACCTATGTTGTACCCAAGTTAAAATATTTTATTATTATTCATATATAGCTGAGGTTTCAAGAGGTTATTAATACAACACGGTGTTGGTGGTAGTTTTTATTGTATTTCTTTTTCGTAAAGGTTATTATTAGATAATGGTAATTCTTTTATTCCAACCTTTATGAAATCAAGTTTTTCATAGTATTTACAAAGTTTTGTGTTTTTAGAATCTGCATCAAGTCTTAAATATTTATAATTATCTTTTTTGGCATTATTTTCAATTTCTTGAAGCACTTTAGTTCCAATTCCTTTTCCGTTATATTCTTCCTTTACTACTAATGAATGTACATATTTGGATTTTTCGGTTCGTTTCCCCCAGTATAATAAATCTTCATTTAGAATTCTAACCATACCTATATTTTTTCCGTTTAAATCATCGAGAAAAAAGAATTCGTTGTTGTTAATTCCTTCTTCGACCCATCTAATCTTTTCTAGAGGTGGATTCATCCAATACTGCCAATGGTCAATATTCATTTTATTTATTTTCTCAGCAGTTTTTTTAAATAAGTTTAAGACGGTACTTTTATCTTTGATTTTCACTTGTTTAAATGTAATATTCATTTAATAATGCTTTTTATTTTAATTACCGCCATCGGTCATATATATGGTTTGTTGCGTGTTTAAACACTTAATTTAGTAAATAAAAACCGAGTAGAAAATCCGCGAGGATTTTCGTAAGTAGGCTAGAACTAGCAATAAATTATATACGGTGTTGGTAGCAGTGCTTATTCCATATTCGTTTTTGTTTTGAAATCTGAATTTTTTCCAGTTGAATTTACTTTATTTATAAACTCTTGCATTTTATCTGTTAGATAAAGTATGTCTTGATTTTTCCAATATTCTGCATTGTATTCTCCTTTGAGGTCAAACATATCTCTATTTAAGTTGATGTTGTTCTTAATTTTTTCAGTATTGTCTATGGGAATTGAATAATAAACATAACTCCAATCAAAAATATCTTTTACTTGTTCTTCATAAACTTCTGTTTTTCCTTTTAAAGTTGCTTTATTTAACTGAATTTTATTTGTTATAGTGTTTCTCTCAAAGCTCGACTTCCAATTACTTAATATAGTTCTATATTTTGCATTTCTTATATTCTCAAAATTTGCATTTTGATTGCTATAAGTTACATCTGCTTCTTTAAAAGTATTGTCTTCATTTAAAATATAATAACCACTATACAAAAATTTTTCACTATCTATTGGATTGAGGATAATTTTACTTGAACTCTTTTCTAAAGAAGTTTCGTAACTAATATTAAATTCTTCACGATTAAAAGCAATTCTAATAATGTTTGTAAAGAATTCTTTAAAACTGAATAATGCAAAGTCAATATTTCTATTTTCGATACCTACTTTTCTGATATTTTCAATATGTACTTTATAGTTTTTTTTAGGCATAGGTTTTGACCTAGTATCAAATAAAGCTTGTTTTTCCACTATTCCAGAAAAATCGACAATTTTATAAAATTCATTGTTTTTTTTAATCACAGCTCTTAAGAAAAACTTTTCTTTATGTGGTTCAAGTGCATAGTCTGTCAATACAGTTTTTAGCATTTGAGTGTAAAGTCCACCTTTGCTCAATACAATTTCATCTAATTCATAAGTTAATGGCTTCATAAAAATTGTGTCATTTGCTTTTAGATACATAAAATCAACATCTAAAGTTTCATAAACTACGCTTTGGATTGAAATTTTTCCATTCGTTTTTTGAAATTCAAAAACACCATCTTCATTGCTAATTGTATAATTTTCAAGTCCCTTTATAGTTGCATAAGAAATAGGTTTATTATCTTCTTTGTCCCATAGAATATTTAATGCTGACTCCTGTCCAAATAAGAAATTTGAACTTATTAGAAATATTAATAAATAAAGTCTAATTATTAATTGTTTTTGATTCATTTCGGAATGTTTTTTTGCATTGCTACCAACTCTTTATATGCATACTAATGTAATACATATCTTACAAAATGATAGGAATACGGTTAACTTTATGGCATTGGAGCCTCTCCATCTTACCTGTTAGATGGAAGGAACATTCTTAATATTTATTAAAATATTCTCGACTTGTCTTGTTGATAAAAGAGAGTGAACGGGTTATCGGTTAGGCTATTTAAAAACGCCTCCATTACAGATTATCGTACACCAACAATTCCTTTCTTATCGTGTTATTAACTTGAAAAATTGAAAACCAATTTACGGACTGCTTTTTTAAGATGTCGTGTTGAAAAACCACCGAGCGGTAGCAGGTGTTTTTTTTAAAGTGGAGTCGGAGAACGACATTGCGGTAGCAATGTGCGAGTTGTAGCGCTGGCCGTGATTCTCCCGACCTGCACAAAAAAAAACCACCGAGCGGTAGTAGGTGTTTTTTTTAAAGTGGAGTCGGAGAACGACATTGCGGTAGCAATGTGCGAGTTGTAGCGCTGGCCGTGATTCTCCCGACCTGCACAAAAAAAAACCACCGAGCGGTAGCAGGTGTTTTTTTTAAAGTGGAGTCGGAGAACGACATTGCGGGAGCAATGTGCGAGTTGTAGCGCTGGCCGTGATTCTCCCGACCTGCACAAAAAAAAACCACCGAGCGATAGCAGGTGTTTTTTTTAAAGTGGAGTCGGAGAACGACATTGCGGGAGCAATGTGCGAGTTGTAGCGCTGGCCGTGATTCTCCCGACCTGCACAAAAAAAAACCACCGAGCGATAGCTGGTGTTTTTTTTAAAGTGGAGTCGGAGAACGACATTGCGGGAGCAATGTGCGAGTTGTAGCGCTGGCCGTGATTCTCCCGACCTGCACAAAAAAAAACCACCGAGCGATAGCAGGTGTTTTTTTTAAAGTGGAGTCGGAGAACGACATTGCGGGAGCAATGTGCGAGTTGTAGCGCTGGCCGTGATTCTCCCGACCTGCACAAAAAAAAACCACCTAGCCGAAGCAGGTGTTTTTTTTAAAGTGGAGTCGGAGAACGACATTGCGGGAGCAATGTGCGAGTTGTAGCGCTGGCCGTGATTCTCCCGACCTGCACAAAAAAAAACCACCGAGCGATAGCTGGTGGTTTTTTTAAAGTGGAGTCGGAGAGAGTGTAACAACTCCATTTCATGATATTTATGGTATAAGTGAATATAGGGTATTTATTGATTAATTCAATGATATAAAGGTTTATAAGAGTTTATTAAACTTTGAATGGAATTGAATAAGATTGATATCAGTTGACTAAATGTTGACTAAATGTTGACTAGGTTGTTTGGGTTGGTTATATTTGAATGTTCAAATACTCAATATAATGGCAACGATTAAATTTCAACTTCAAAGTAAGTCTAAAAACGCACCTATATATTTACGTCTATCTCTAGGACGAGATTTAAAGAAGTCAACCAAAGAGAAAACAGTATATATAAGTTTTAAACGCAAAACTTCATTAAGCATCAATCCGAAAAATTGGAGTACAAAGACGCAACTCCCTTTACAGAATTATGCAGATGAAAAAAATTTGACTTCCAAATTAAGAAAGTTAAACGATTTTATATTAGACGAGTTAAACGACTCTAATAGTCAAGGTATAGAAATTACTGGCGACTGGTTACAAGTTAAAATTGATGCACACTTCAACAAAGTAGAAACAAAGCAATTAGACTATCTATCTGAATACAGTATTTATTTTATTGATAACCTTAAATACAAGGTTAATGAAAAAACGAAAAGTATCGGAGTATCTAAGTCAACAGAGAAAAAATATAAAACTATATCAAACAAAATAATTGCATTTGATAATTACCAAAGCAAGAAAAAAAAGAAAGTAATTCACACAAAACTGATTGATGTTAATTTGACCTTTAGAAGCGATTTAATAGATTATTTCAGCAAAGTCGATAAACTAAGCGACAATACTATTGGACGGTATTTAAAGTTCGTCAAAAGCATTTGTATAAATGCAAAAAAGAATGGTTACCAAGTAAGTCCACAACTAAACGATTTTTTAGGATTTACAGTTAAAGCACCAAAAGTAATTCTGTCACTAGAGGAAATTGAGCAAATAAAAAACACAAAATTCGTCAGCGATGCACATGAGATTTCAAAAGATTGGTTGATAATAGGTTGCTTTACTGGTCAGCGTGTTTCAGATTTATTGAGAATGAATAAGGGAATGATAGAGCATATTCAAGATTATGACTTTATCGTATTAGAACAAGTGAAAACAAAAAAGACTGTTCAAATACCAATACATTTTGAAGTTCAAGAGATACTAAATAAAAGAGGTGGGGAGTTTCCGCCAGTTTTCACAAATAATATTGATAGCAACAAGGCAATGTTTAACCGTTATCTTAAACAGTTATCTAAAATTGCAGAGATTTACACTATTGTAAATGGTAATAAATTTGATGATGTAAAGAAAAGGTATATCAATGGAGATTATCCAAAGCATGAACTCGTTGCTAGTCATATTTGTAGACGTTCATTTGCTTCAAATCATTATGCTACTGAATTATACCCTACACCTATTTTAATGAATATAACTGCTCATAAAACAGAGCAAGTCTTTTTGGAATACATAGGTAAAAAGCCAATAGACTATAGTTTGCAACTTGCAAAAATCTGGCAGAAAGTTGGTAAGAAAAAGAAGAAGTTCAATAAGCAAAAGGCAGATTTAAAAATAGTTCGTAAAGTTTCAAGTCTAAATTAAAAACACGATTAAATAAATTATGTAGAACCCTTTTAAATAACTTTAAAAGGGTTTTTATATATTGACCACGCAACGCAAATTAATACCCATGAGTTTCGAAAAATCAAAAGAAATTGTAAGGAGTTTTAATCACGATTTCCAGTTTAAATACGTCATGTTAGATTTACCTAATATGGCTGACAGTGAATTTTTGAATTTTGATGAAGATGATTTTAAGAACTACAAATGGAATTATTATTGGGTAGGGAGTGATCTACCTCCATTTGGAGATGATGACAGTCCTGAATTAAAATTTCAAAAGGTTTTTAAGGAGGAGTATGATGAATTGAATAATAGAAATATTTTTTTTCATTGCTGTCTTTTAGAAACTTATAAGGAAAACTTTAAAGTTGTTTTAAATAACTTCCTTGATAGATTCCCTGACGCATTAAAAGTAAATGCAATTAAAGAAGAGATTGATAAGTTTGTTGAGCCATCAGAAAACACATATTTATACTCACTAGCAAGCGATGAGGTTAAACTAAGTTTGAACTTTTCAAGAACAGCAATTTTAAGGTTCTTAATCGAAGAAGCGAATAAAGAAAATTACGATGTAAATGTATTTGAGGATTTTCATAAAAATATATTTAGTACTGAAATAGTTCCGTTCAGCATTGAAGGTAAAATAAAGTCTAATAATGATGATGATGATTTGAAACTTCAATGGAATGGCGATATATCCAATTTAATTGAGCTTATAGAAGCACTATTAGTTAATGAAAATATAAAAGGGACTAAAAAAGATGTGTATAAATATTTTGGCGATTTGTTCAATTTAGATTTGAGCAAACATGCAATCATAGTTAGTAAGTTTATACATCGTAACTCTGATAATGAAACCAAATTCCTAAACGAACTTGCTTCATCTTTACTAAAAGAAATTAAAGCTAGATTAGAAAAAAAACGCAATTAAGTTACTAGTAACTATGCTTTACACACCTTTAAACCTATGCAATTTTACAGAATATTAATAAACAATATTCTATATTATGCAAACAGTACAATTTATTTCAGTTACACCTGAACAGTTACAAAACGCAATTATTGAGGGCGTTAAACTCCAATTAGAAGACTTCAAGAAACATTTTCAACCAAAGACTCCAAAAGACTACCTAACTCGTCAAGAGGTGGCAGAACTCTTATCAGTAGATTTGTCAACTGTTCACAATTTAAGTAAGAGAGGTACTCTTCAAAAATTACAAATTGGTGGTCGTGTTCTATATCTGCGCTCCCAAGTAGAAAACTCTATTGTCAAACTTAATAGTTAGAACAATGGCAGCGAAAGTACCTCAACATCATACATTGATTTATAAAGAAATTAATGTTGGAAAATTCAAAACGACAAGACACTACGAGCTTATCAATTTTATTGATCCAAAGATTAAACTTACAAAGTTGCTGAACCTTAGCAAAAACAAAGAGTTTGCAAAATCTTCGCCTATATTTTGGTTGCAAATTCGTATAGATAATAAATGGCAAAAGCCAAGATTAACAGGGCTTTTTAAAACTTCATTATCTAACGTGTATTATGGCGACATAGATAAATGCAAACATCTATTATTATTCAATTTTTCAGATAGAACAAATACTTTGACTATCAAATATTTTGAAAACTACTACACAACGAATCTAACAAGCCTTTTACTACTCTTTATAGAACAATAGTAAGAAACGAAAAGGAGCGTATAAAACGCTCCTAAATGTTCAAATGATAGGTATTTGTGGCAACGCATACCCATTAATCAAATATACCATTTTATAATATTCCTTGACTTTAGATTTTCTAAAAATAAAAATAGTTGATCAGTCCGTAATGAAATACTTATGGGAACACCCTATGCTTTATTTTCACTCTAAAGGTGAAAAACTTTCAACGGATAAGGAATTAATATCTACTACGAATAAAAGGCAATGGAACGGAATCATATTTGAATTAACACATTACTGCCTTTACATAGAGTTTAAACCGCATTATTTCTTTAATCATGGTTTGCATAATGCAAATGATTTTAAAGTAACTGACTGTATAAAAGTATTAAAAGAATTTATTTCTGTTTTTCAACTTGACCCTACATTGTTACTTATCAGGAATATAGAATTTGCCTTAAATGTTGTTATTCCAAAGGAGTTAATTTGTGTCAAAGAATTGTTATTACTCGCGATATACCATGAAAGAAATCAATTCTATAGTGATAAAAAATTACCGTTTATGCGTTACAGTACTACGGTAAAAGCAAATGGTGAATCCAATGTATATAAAATAATTAAATCCTACGCAAAAGGTATTCAATACCCAAAAGAAACGGATCTCAATACGTGGAGATTTGAAGTTAAAAGTAATAGAAAAGGTTATATCTCTAAATTAGGAATTCACACATATAGCGATTTGCTTAATCCTGACATTTATCTAACTTTAGAAGAAACGATTTTAGATGAGTTTGACAAGGTTTTAATACTTGATCATTCCGTTACTCCAAACCTTACTAGAACTAAGTTAAAAACACATAAAGAACGGCTAACGCAAATATATTGGCATAGATTATTCCAAAAGTCAAGGAATGTATTCAGAACGAATTTTAATAAATATTATGATGATCTAAATTCTTGCGAAACACATTTAAAAAAAGAACTAAGAAAACTAATAGTTAATAAACTTCAAGAACTAAAAAAGTGTGCAATTTAAAACCCTTATATAGTTGAAATGCGCACTCCAATTTTAAAAGAGTGTTTATTAACTGGATTAGATATTACAATGCAGAGAGCAGATAGTAAATATATTTCTATTACTGGATTAAAGTTTTTAGAAATAAATAATTTGCCAACTTTCTTAATATTGAAAAAGTCGTTATTGACAGGTCATGTGAATAAATTTGAAAAAGATATATATTCAAAGATGAGTAAGCAAATACGTAATAGGGCTGGGTCTAGACTGCCCATAGACGCTAATCAATTAGGTATTTCATTTTAAATAGTTGTTATTAAATGACAACCAGTACATCAATTTTAAGTCAGACTTTGATTATAGTTAGCATTTTGTTTAATAAGCTTCTTAATTCGATTACAGTTCCTTTATTACATAAAATGTTATTCTACACTGTTTAAGCATTATCTTACTACTTTAGAATAGTTGCTAATTCGGTAGGACACTAAGTACCTAAACATAAAAGTCTAAAACTTTTCAAATAATTATAATATATAAATAAAGGGGGTGGTTAATTTTATGAGTCCACCCTTGGAAAAAATAAGAAGAACTACATACTCTAAGTACTAATAAACAAATTTATGCAAATTAGAATATAGAAAAAACAGTAATTAAAAGGGGTTTCTTAGAGGTTAATGTCAATGATAGGTTAAAAACTATATAAGTAATGTTTTAAAATAGTTTCTTGTTTCTTGATCTGTACAGTATATATGACATGACTTTGATCCTCTTGTCATTAAAGTTCTATACGTGTTTTTTATAACTTCTTCAACTTTGGCTCTACCGTCAATAGGGTCTTCTTCAACAATTTTCCTCCATGTTTGAATAGCCTTATCTGCTCCAGGATGTTTTTCTGGCTGTATGATAACTTCGCCTTCTCTTACAATGAAATCATCACCGATAATCACAGCAATATGCTCTAGTTCCAGACCTTGACAAGTATGAATACAGCCAACTTCATTTATTGAATTTTCTTTTAATAGCCATAACATGCCATCCTCTTTTAAATTCCATCTCATTTGGAAATCATATTCAGGGAATTCAATATCAAACAAGTTACTTTGTTCTTCTTTTGTTAATCCTTTCCATTTTTTTGAATTTGATGCTGTTTTCCATTTCCAACAATATCCAGCAACAATTCTAGCACTATTCTTTTCATTGTTTAGCGTGTTGATGATGTTACGCATCTCTGTTGGGTTATCATAAACAACAAAATTATACTCACTAGTATCTAATTTAATATTAGCGGTATCTCTTATGGCTAGTGTATTGTCAAGCCATGATAAATAGCCGTTTGAGCCTGAACACCTGAATTGCGATTCAAGGGCTCTATTAGTTATGCTAGCATCTAATTCGTAAGCCCATTTTTCTATTTCCTCTTTTGACCCAATATCTTTTAAAGTGACTTGTTGATTTTCATCAATGAAAAAAACTGAAAACAGAGATGAATTGATAATTTCCTTTACTTGATTTTCCCCTAAATTTGAAAACATACCTGATTTTAAATTTAAACGATGAGCCTCATCGACAATTAATGCGTCAAAAGTATTTGTTTTAGTATCGTGAAAAACACCTGAACCCTTAAACATATTAGAAAACTGAGTTTTCTTCATAGTTTTTGTTAATTTAGCTTCATATACACTACGTGGCGCTGAGTTTTTAGTAACATATTGACTAACTAATCCCATTTTAGTTAATTGGACTAATAAGTTTATTGCGACAACAGACTTGCCAGTACCAGGTCCACCTTCAATTATTAACACCTGTTTTTTACCTGTTTTTGCTTTTTTAGCTAATACTTTAGCTTCTTCAAAAACTTCTTTTTGCTCATCTATTAAAATAAATTCTTGATTACCCTTTATTAAGGAAACCATACTATCAGCTAACACTTTTGATGGTCTAATCTCGCCGTTTTCAATTTGAACTATAATGTCATTTGTATCTCCAAATTTTATATATCTTCTGATAAAATCTTTAAGTTTAACTTTATCATCTTTGCAAAATACTGGTGCTACATTAAGATATTCAGAATAAAATTCATTTTTAATGACATTATCTTCTTTATAGTTATGAAGATATGCACATGGTAGTAAATTTATATCACCTTCATAAACAGCTGCATTATAACTTTTAAGTAACATTGAATATGACCAAGCTTGATAACTAGGATGCTGTGTATCTTTATTACCGTGGCTAAACCTTGTATTAACTATAGCGTCTTTACTAGTAATGTTGGCTTTATCCCATTGTTTCAATTCCACTAAAATTGCTTGGTCTTGTCTAGAATCATTTTGACCAGTAATAATGAAATCTATTCTATTCTGTGTACTCGGTATAGAATATTCTATAGCAATACCGGCGGTATTAGGAATATCATCCCCTATTAGGATCATCCCCATCATTGGTAATGAATTAGCCCATGAACGATATTCACTATCGCCAACTTTTTTATTTAATTTTTCGGCAACAGAATTTTTAACAATGTCCTCTATACACCCTTCCATAAAGTCTTTAACAAATTGCTCCTTAGTTGACTTATATACAATCATAGTTGATTGTATTTTTTTGCAGTTCCTTTTGCTTTTTCTACAGGATATTTTTCTCCATTTTTTTTGATTTTTTCAAGCAAAATATCTTTTACATTAAATTTATATTTTTCAGCTAGGAGTAAGGTATAAGCAAGAACGTCAGCCAACTCTTCTTTCACTTTTTCTTTATCTGCTTCTTCATGTGATTTCCACAAGAAATTTTCTAAAAGTTCACCTGCTTCAATATTAAGAGCAACTGCAAGATCTTTTGGGTTGTGAAATTGCTCCCAATCCCTTTCATCTCTGAATTTTATCAGTGCATTAGTCATTTCTTTTATATCACTCATGTTCTTATTATCTTAATTAAACACAACGGTCTTGATTATTATTAGTGGGGGCTACCTTGTTAAGGGTTTTTCACAAGGGTGAAAGATAATTAAACTGTATCGACTTTAATTACGGCAAACCGTAGCCATTAATTATACACGGTGTTACAAGCTGTATTTTATTGTTTTATCTCTTTCTAAATCCGTATTTTCTTGCCATTCGATAATAGAGTTTTTAGGTGTTTCTCGGTCAATTAAAACTTGTTTTGCAAATTGAATTGGTGTAAGCTCAAATTCAATTGAGTTTTTTTTAATTTTATAAATATATACTTCATTGCAAAATAAAAAGTCATCAACAAACTTTGCCTTTATTCCGTAATTCACATATTTCAATTCAGATGCTACGCTAGGATAGATTATACAATTAATTCCGTCATTCTTAAGTAGAATATTGCTAAATGCTATACTTGATTTATATTTATACTCTTCTCCGTTTTTAATTTTTTCTTGAAATTTAGAAGAGATATATTTTTCAATCAGTTCGTCTGTTTTACTTGGGTATTCATATTTTTCTAATTCAGAATCTCTGTCAGGATTAGTTTTTAAAGCTTCAATTCCAGCATATTGTGAACGGAATTTTATTTTTTTAAATTTCTTGTGGAAAATTCCAATCATTACCAAATCATCATTGTTTGGATTCAGTTCTTTTATTGTAGCTCCCAAGTAGTTTGATGAGTAGAAAAAATTTTGTCCAATGTTACTGCACCTGTTTAGTTGATGATATTTCTGGTCAATTTCTTTGAAATCGGGATACCAAATGGATTTTACAGTTTTTAAATCCTCTGCATTAGTATTTTCTATTATTCGTGCTCTAAATAAACCATCTGGCGAGATATTTATTGTTGGTCGATTATGTCCTAAAATTTTTCCCGAAAAATACTTTTCAATTTCTTCGACAGTATTTTTTTCGAAATCAAATTCATTAAATTCTCGTTCTATTCTGTCGGTCATTCGTGATGTTGCTTGTAACGTTGTTGTATAAGATAGTGGCGTGTTTAAGCACCTAATTTAGCAAATAAACACCAGATAGAAAATCCGCGAGGATTTTCTTAAGTAGGCGAGGACTAGCCATTAATTTTATACGGTGTTTTGCACCGTTTTTTCTTCATTTTTTTTCAATTCTTTCGATAAAAAATATCCGCCAACTATTCCGTGAATTATTCCAAACATTCCGTAAATCCAAAGTTGATAAATCAAATATCCAGCAAGCGATTCCAAAATTCCTATTCGCTCAAATTCGAATGAATTTATTATTCCGATTACTAATGCTTTAAAGTATAATATTAAAATCCACGAAGCAAAAAGAGTAAAAAATGATATTCCGAAATATTTTTCTTTTTCTTTTCCAACATATTTGTTTAAATATTTAAAAGCTAATATTCCGACTAATGGTATCGATATTATTGTTGTAATCCATTCAATCCAATCTCTTTCGATTGTGTACCAACTTGGAATTTCTCCAATAATGGCATAAAAAGCGAAAAGAAAAATCAGTCCGGAAGAGTAATATTTGGTGATTAAAAATTTTATGTTTTTCAATTCATCGTACAGTTTTTCTTAAGTGGCACACAGCGTTCAGGCTATGCTGCGTATCCCGAAGGGTATGAAGTATAGGTTATATTGTGCTTAGTTTTTTATTCTTTCAATATACAAAGGAGCTTGTTGGAATCCTTATATTTCAACTTGGTCTATCACTTTGTTTGCTGCACCTCTGAATTTTTTAGTTTTGAGCATTTTATCGAACAGAGCTATGGTTTTTTTAAGGTGCTTAGGATTTTTTGTTGCCAAACTGGATAGTGAGTTGTATATCCCGATAAGGACTTTGACAGGTTCGACATCATAGTAGCCTGCCTGGGAAATATCCGGTTTGTCGTAGGTGTTCACATGTTGTAGAAGTTCAAGACATTCAACAGGATACTTTTTGGCACATTTAAGCAGGTATTCGAAATAGTACCGTGGCTCTTTTCTGGCCACATTTGATTGGGCGTATCTTTGAAGCAATGGATAAACTTCAAGGAACATTTCGGGGGTAAGGTCGAAGAATGCAGACGAATACTCTTGTATTACTTTTTCATCGGTAGAGTGAAGGAATCTTAGAAAGATTTGGCGGCATTTTGCCCGAACACTTTCTTTTTTATCCCCGATATTTTTCACGGCCATATCTACTAGCTTTGCTTTTGCTTCATCACTGATTTTAAGCAGTGAGTTTAAAAGCTGATAGCTTCCTTTTTTTTCTTTTAGCCACGCTCCACCCAAAACAACGGCAATTGTACCGTGTATGGATTCCATTTTTATCGCTCGTTGGAAGTAGTCATTGAGCTTATCGAAGTTGTTGTTGAGTAAGTATTGCACCGACCAGATGGAATGTTTCATGATTTCTGGTTCGTTGGAGCTTACCAGCTTTAGAAAGATTTTCAGTGTTTTTTGCTCATTAAGGCGCATCAGCATCGCAAGGCGTGGCATTATTGCAACCCGAACACTAAGATTCGGGTCTTCTGCTATCTTCTGAAGTGCTTCGAAAACAAGGTTTTCAAAAGCAGGATTGAAATAGACCTCACTGATTCTTCCCGCTGCTGATCCGCGCACATTATTTGCACCATCATTCAGCGCATCATTGCGAATGGTGTTGCCCTCAGGGTCTGGGTGATGTTTGGCAATTTCGATCAGGTATTCTAATACATCCTGATCCAGAATCTTGGTCTCTATGAAGTATGAGGACACCCAAACGAAGTAAAGCGTGTATTCCCTATCAAATGGAATGGAGAGCGCTTTTTTGTAGATGCGCTGAACTTCGGATGGGTTGTATTTCGCCTCTTTTAAGCCTGTAAGACCAGCGACTATGTATTGGTAGGGCACTTTGTTCTCGTCAATCAGTTTTTCGATGAATGGAAAGAAATGTGATGCCTTGTTTTTTGTTTCTGCCTGAAATGCGCGGGAGTGCTCTAAAATCGACCCTCTGGACGATGCGAACTCGGCTTTGTATTCTGCATCATATTTTTCAAATGTTTGCTCCCATTGATCGAATGTCATTTTATCGTAGGCCGAGCTGTTCATGGGTGGGCCTACACCTATCAAACCAAACTTTCGGGGTTCTTCATCCTTAACAGTCTTAAACTTTCGTTGCAATTCTTGGAAGCGTTTTTTTAGCTGTGCCATTGCCATCACTTCATTTAGCGGTATGGCATTTAAATAGAGAAATTGGTGGTGGCCGTATCGCAATAAAGTATGCTGCTTCTTGTCGTTGTCATCAGTGTATATTCTGACTTCGTACTTCAACTGAATTGAAAGAACGATCTTGTCTATCGTTTCTTTTTGCGCTTGATTGAAGTGCGGATAGACTGCCGTTAACAGCTGCCGGAACTGGAATTGAATCTTGTCATCACCCTCCAGTCCATCTTTTTGATGAAATAGCTCCATTAGCTGAAATATCTCGGTTGCATAATGGGCTGGGTTTGCCAACAATCCGAAGAACAACAACCTTAAGATGGTAATGGAATTACTGTTGTGATGATTTGCCAAGAACTGGTCAAACCACGGAGTAGTTTGCTCTGCTTGCTCTTGCACTTTATCTACGAGCAGATGATATATTGCCTCGTGCCCGTGGGAACGGCCATGACGCTCATAGTCGAATAGCCGAAAACCTAAGTCGATGTATAATTTAGATTTATCCTCGCCACTTGTTTTTGCAGAAATCCGCTTGATAATATCGAATGCGAAGTCGAGCGCTTTAATGGTATCAACCTCGAACATCTTTTTAAATAGCTCTTCGTCCTGATGTTCAAAATGGGGCTTGTCATTATGGCCCTTGATGGCTTCAATTTTATTAAGGCAATGGGTTTTGTAGTTCTGTATGACCCAATCAATATTGAAGTTCAACGCATCTTCGAGTGTCTTATAGTAACCAAAACGATCAGTTCCTGCTTCGGCTTCATGTTTTTCGAAGAGCTGGAAAGCTGCTGGAATATCCCATTCTTTAACATGGTAGAGCACCCTGAAAATGAACTTTGATCTCCCTTCAAATTCAGAACAATTCAAAAGAAAATCGCAAACGGTTTGTCTGCTATTGGGTAGTTGTTTGATCAAAATCTGCCACAGCAGGTTAATTTGAATATCCCATCTATCGGAGGTGCTTTTATAGTGTAGAAGGGTTTTGATATTGTCCACAGCCTTATTCGCTTTTCCCCAATCCCGTTCAGCAAGCTTGTTGAGCCAGCCAATCCTTTGGGTGATCAGCTTATTCAGTTCTCCTTCTTCAAGAAGAAATGAAAACCAACCATTGCCAGTAACCGATTCTAAAAAAGACATTTTCAGCTCATTACTTGGCAGAATGCGGGATTTTACGAGCTGCTTTTCCTGTGTTGTTGGGCCTTCTTCAAAACCAAGCAGATTCAAAAGCATTAGTTTGATATGAAATCGGTAATTAGAGGAAAGTAGAATGGTTTCGAGGGCTTTTATGTATGCAGTATGATCTTGTTCGCGCAGAAAGCCAATAATCATTTTCAAGCTAGATCGAATGAAAAGACCTTGATGGTTTTCAAGTATGTAGTTTGTTACTGGTTTTCCGTTCTGAACGAATTGCTTCGCAAAGGCAAAGTCAAAAAATGTTTGATGAAAAAATTGTACTTCCTTGTCCGCTTCGGTTAAGATTCCACAGCTTTTCAAATAGTCAATCTCGTCCTTAAACGATCCGAAAAATGGCTTTGAGGGGGTGCTAATTCTCTGTTCCCCATGCATCTGTTCCGCGATGGTAAAAACTAGATTTTGGCATTTATCGGTATTCGCTGACGATGTGTTTGGAATCTTAACTATTTTCTGAATCCAGAGATTTTCATACAGGTCGTGCAGTGTGTTTATTGACCGAAGGTTGGTTTGGGTATCGTACACCTTGCAAAACACATTTAGATGATGTGGCGTTTGCAGAAGGTTAAGTAATTGCCTAGGTACTTCGTTCTCTCTTATTCCAAGCTTGGTAAGCACCTGTGTAACCTGAATTGCATCTAGGAAACCAACTTTGAAGCTTTTTTGATTTTTGTAGAACTTCAATTCATTGTCATAATCGAGATCGTATCCCCTAACAGAAATAACCACTCTAACCCGATCAATAGCAATAAGCTTCCTAACAAGAAGGTTATAAGTATCGAGGTATTCTCGTTTGGCTGATAAAGACTGGGAAAGCGCATCTATCTGGTCAATAAGCACAACTACCCACTCACTAGCCTCGCTTAGAGTTCGAACTACTTTTTCGAACGAGTCTTCTAGATCAATTTTGTTTTGTAGGTCTGTGATACTTTCAGCATAAAGCCTATCAGCTTTTAAGGCAATTGCAGGTACGTTAGTTTCTTTGAGTTTTAGAAAGGCATCTTTCAGAATAACAGTTTTTCCAATACCGGCATCGCCAACCAGCAAGACTACAGGTTGCTCATTTTTTCCCAATGGTGATTTGATCCATTGTAGCAAATCATTCGTTTCCTTTCTTTCTATGTGCGAATTATCTACCCCTTCAAAAGTGCTGTTGTAATCCGTTAGGTGGTGGGAGGCATGATCAAATTTTTGCAGAATAACATCGACTGGAATATTAGAAGTGGTTTGGTATTCGCTCTGCTTTTTCAGCTCTTCCGTCAGCTTTTCAACTGGCTCCGATTCAATCACCATTCTAACCTCAAAAAAGGTTTTGATGATAGACTGAAAACCGTCAGTATTTAGCAGCGTGTCTAAGTCTTGTGGTATTATTTTCTTTACAGTAATTGAACCGAGTATTGTTTTAAGGTCGGATTCAATGTCTGTGTATTTAAAGTGTTTAAGTTCTTCATTGGTATTTATTACAGCTTCTGTCCAATCTTTTAGTTCTGTCTGTTTTAGTATCTCTTTTTTGAAGTCGTCCAGTAAATCTTTAGCCTTTTCATTGAAACCGTAGGAGACGGCAAACCAATACGTAAAATTCTTAGGGTCGTGAATCAACCTATTATCCAAAAGGTAATGCAGCACAAACTTGATGATCTCCCTTGCACAATCTGGCCTCGTAATTCTCTTACCGCCAGCAATACTATGCTTGCACTGAATTAGTCCAATTGATTTGCCATCCAAATGCAAGCTACAATCTCGCCCACGTTCCCCAACTCCTTGTAGAAGATTAATTTCGTCAAACTGCCCTTTCCAGTCACCTTTTTCAATTCTTAGTTTTCCAATTGAGTAGTGAAGTTCTTCAAACCTTCGGTCGTCAAGATCAGAATATGGATAGCCTTTATTTGGCGAAGCCAGAGGTTTATTTAAGGCTTCTTCAATAGTGGGTTGAGTGTAAGATAAGGCCATTAAGAAAGTTACAGTTTTGAATCAAAATATTTTTTTACATTATTTTTAGTGTCGCAAGCTGTTTTTCATACAATTAAGCACAACGGTCTTGTGTATGAAACGTAGTGCATAAATAAACGCTAACTTTTCGGATTTATAACTAGCCGAATTTTTAATTATTTTATTTTATTTTCTAAATATAACCAAATTAAAAATTTAGCGTACTTTGTAAATATATAAAAACCTCTCGGAATGCTATAATAGCTATGTTTTATACACGTTGTTGTGGTTCGTTTTTACTCCAGTTAATTATTATATTAATTTCCGAAATATCATTGAATAAATCAGCATTTGGGTCGTACTTTCTTGTGTCTAAAGTTACTCCAACTTTACCTTTCCCGAATTTTGTTCCAATTGAAGTTAGATTGTGATGAAGTTCTTTTGGTTCCATATTCGGGAAAGGAAGTAAAGCTCCTATTAGTGTTTCCGAATAATCTGTTTTTAACGAAAAAACATTAAATGTGGATTTTGAATTGGGATTGCATACATAGTAAGTTCCAATATGATTTGACTTAAATTGATTGCTAATCATTAAATGACCTTCTGTAGGTGAATCAGGTTCTTTAATTTCCCTTCTTATAGTGTCGTAATAAGAATCTAGTAAAAAGATATATCCAAATTTTGAAAACGCTATAATGTAGTTGGTTTTAAGTAAAGCTTTATCAACTTTACTATCATCTATCCTTTTTTTATTCGGTACCATATTAAGGATTTCTCCAACGGATTTATTTTTTAAATTATAAATAAACCTATCGAGTGTACTCGGATTATTATTATCCATTTTGTGAAGTACATTTAAAAGGCCATTTCCTTTTGACGTAATCTCAGAATTCACAAAAGTATCTTCAAATTCTACTCTAACTCTTTGAACTGAATCTTTGTGAAATTTTGAGTCATCTATTTCTCTTATTCTATGAATTAAATGATGGTCAATTTGATGTCCAGCTTTAGAGTTACACTCAAAGCAAGTTAGTGCTATTCTAGAGCCTTTTAATTTCGCAGGCGGCGCATCTTCTTCCGTTAAATAGTTCTTTGATTTATTCGCGATTAAATCTGACTTTTGGAATTGTTCTAAACATAAAGGGCAGATATAAGTTTCGGGATATTTTAGTTCAATATCAATAATTCCTTCATCTTTGAGTAAGTGTAATTGTTTCGAAAACTTTTCAAATAAGTTACTTCTTGATTTTAATTTTTGACTCATAATTTCCTGAATATACTATAATTATTTTGTTTGTCATACTGCCTTATTTATTCCAAGAGTTTAATATTAAATCTATTATATTTTTTAACTCTGGTAATTCTAATGCAGCGTTATCATTCGTGATAATTTTGTTTTTGTAAAGGTCTCTAAAGTTTTTTTGTATCGTTTTTTTATCTTTTACTTCTCCTTGGTATTGTCCAAGTTTGTCATCGTAACCTTTCCATTGTACAGGATAAAAACTTGTTTCCGATGCTAGAGACTTCTCTCCTAAATACATTTCAATGCTACATCCTAAACCGTTAATATTCATTAGACTTAACCCATTAGGACCTTGTGTTGGGTAATTAACAGCTAAACTATTATGAGGGTATGTAAAAATTTTTATGTTTTCTGGAAGCTTTGTTCTTTTTAGATTATTAATTTCTTTTATTCCCGCAGTATCATTATCAAAAAGAGCAATTATTTTGTTTTTTACTCCTGACCCAACAAAAGCTTTTACAGTTTGAACCAACCGTGAAGCGTTAGATTCATAATTTGAATTTTCAAAATCCATAAAATGATACCGTAAATTTAAAAAAGGATAAAATAAATTAATGCCTTTTTTTATGAATTCAGTATCGGTTTTACCTTCGGTTAAAATTATGATTTTTTGAAAATCAAGTTCTTTTTCAGGATTATTCGTTATCCATCCAGCTTCTATAATAAAGGTTAAATCGTAGACTATTTCTATATCCTCATCTATTGAATCAAAAATAGACCATAGCAGACATTCTAGTTTTTGGTTTGGTATTCCGAAGTTATTTGAGGTAATGAATTCTTGAAAATTTAATGAAAAGTAATCATCACAATCTCCGTAATTTTTAATTCCTTTATTGATGGAAGTTTCTATTATTTTTTGGTAATTCTTAAAAGAAATTTCGCTTTCATTATTAAAAATCACTTCGTATTCGTCTTTATATTTTTTCAGAGCGATATTAAAATCATTCTTTGTTTTTGATAAATTATTACCATAAATCTCTAATTTCTTTTTACATATTCCAGCTGTTGAGATGAACTTTTTTGATATATAATCATCTCCATCAAATTGCTTTACTAAAAAATCTGACTCATCAAATATTAAGTTTATGACTTCACTTTGATAATCATTTTTAATCTCAAAAATGTCATAACCATTAACTTTTAATTTGCAATATGTTCCCATTAATTTTTAAAGTTCAGATTATTTTCAAATGCACTATAACAAAGGTATAAACGCCGTTTTTCCCATGGCGTTTATACAATTCATTTAAACTTAAAAAAAAAGTGGTTTGATATGATTCTTTCTGTAGAGAATATAGAAGAGTATTGAGATTTTTAATTCTCTCTAATTATATTTGCGTGTGCTCTAATTTTTTCAGGTTTTTTAATTATTATATCAAACACATACATCTTTATTCCTTTTAAATTACTTGTCTTAACTTGCTCCCATTCTTCATCAGTTAATCTTAACCAGGCATTATGATCAAAGGTATTTGATCTTGTATTTAAACGATAGTCAACTTTTTGTTTAGGCTTCTCTATTTTACTCCCATCTTCAAAGTATAACGTGACTCCAGTTCCTGTAAAAATACTTGAACTGCTTTGCTCAATGCACATATAATAAGTGCCAGAAGTAGTTTTCCTAAATTGAACTTGTTTATTATAACCTTTGGGTATTACGTAATCTATATCACCAGATAATTCATTAACTGTTACTTCTAGTTGTTTTCTATACTTACTTAATTTTAAATCTGTTTGTGCATTGGAAATCAATACTGTGAACATTAATCCGATAACTAAAATACTTTTCATTTATATATTATTTAGATTATTCATTTACTTTTCTAAGTTAATAAAAAATAAAATTAAAAAACTACAAATTGCAATTATCATCATTAAACCTATTGTTAACCTTACATACAACGTGTTTGTATGCAGTTTCTTGCTTGTCTTAAACACCTAATTTAGTAAATATAAACCGAATAGAAAATCTGGTAAGATTTTTTTGAAAAGGCGAGCACTAGCAATAAATTATATACGGTGTTGTGTACAGTTTTTATCCTTTTACAGTTCTAATTTTTAACTCTTCCAATTTTATTAATGCGTCAACTACAATTTGAATTTTGTTCCCAATCAAACAAAAGTACTTTCCTTTCTTGAATTCCGTCATAATTCCGATTAGGCGATATTCAACTTTGTGTTTTCCATTTTCCATATATGTAAACATTAACCATAGTCCGCAACCACTAATTCCGTGAAATTTATCATTAATTTTAGATTTGTCTCCAGAATCCAAATCTTTACCTTTTCCCTCCATTTTTAATATGTAGAAGTGCTTTGGGTCAAAGTCATAATATTTATAGACTTTTTCTTTACTTGGTGAAGTAAGGTAAATCGTAGCTCCAGTTTCTAAAAGTCCGTTTTCTCTTTTCACGTTAACAGCAGGAAATCCGACAACCGCATAATGTGGAGCGTCAAGCATTTTATCGTGCTTTCTAAATTTTGAAATTGGGAGGAAAAAATATGGTTTTGATAGTGCAGGTAACATTTCTTCGTCGATTCGTATAATCGCAACATCTATTCCCTTACTTTTTTCGATTTCAGTCATCCAAATTTGACCAATTACATTGATAAATTTTTTATGGTCAACTTTTATAAATAGATTTTCTCCATCTTTTTCAAGATATTCAGCTACGTGAGATGCAGTAAGGATAAAATGCTTTTTCTTTGATTTAACAAAAACGCCAGAACCAAAAGGTTCTAATCCTTTTTTCCCTTTTTTAAAGAACTGGCACGTGTGTCGAACGATTTCTGTTCCACAAACCTCATTGATTTTTTGGTCAAAAATCCAAATATCTTCTTTGTCAGTTATCTCGTTCATTAATTATACATGTTGTTAGGTGTAGTTATTTCGTCTCTAATGAATTTATAACTATGTCGGTAATATTTTCATCATCAACAATAAAATTAAACGATATATTAAAATGAATTCGTCTAATTGTATTTAAAAATGTGTTTTCATCATTACTTTCAATATCATAAAATTTTGTGTCGAATAAATTCTTATTGTTTTTGTAAACAATTGTTGGAATAGTTAATCTTAAATCGACTTTTCGCAAATTGAAATATAGTTCCGCAAAAAAATCATTATCATTTATAATTGACCATTTCATTAAATCAGGGTCTTCAATCCCTTCAATAATTACTATCTCAAAGTCAATTAGATAATTGATATTAGTCAATTCTCCAACACTATTTTTCAATAATTGTTGAAACCAATTCGATGTTTGTGAATTGATGTGATATTCTAATTCCTGTTCTATTAGTTTTTCATTGGGGTAAATAAACTCCTCCATAATTTGGTGAGAGGAATATTTGTTTTGTTTCATATCAACCTCTTTGTCAATGAAGTCTCTAATTGAATTATAAATTCTAAAATTATTTTTTAATCCAAATTTTGACACATCTTCAAGTAAGTCTTGATGTAAGTTTTGATTTTTACCGTCAAAAAAATCTTTCGAGTTATTATTGATGAACAAAACATCTTCGTAAGGACAATTATTTTTTAAATATTCCAAGAAAGAAAGCCATATCAGAGTGTCTCTATATCCTTTGTCTTGATCCTGAAAAGGTTTTACTTTTTTTATGGCTCTTTCGACAATTTTGGTATTTTCTATAGAGTTGTAAGGAATGAATTTTACATTTTGTGTTTTTTCAGATATTATATCTCTAATAGAATATTTGTAATCCAATTTTTTAAAATCGAATGAAGGTTCAATTTTCAATAATGATTTTGAACGTTTGATACTGTCTTTAAATGACTTCTTTAAAGTTTCTAATTCTTTATTGAACTTATTTTCAATTTCATCGCATACTAAATCGGATACAATCAATTCAGAATTTGTGTTTTCAAGAAAATTTATCAAGTACTTAAAATTAGCGTTTTCAAAATGCCAATTGTTATAAAGTATATTAGTATCTATAAATACAACCATTGTTTTTTTAATTACACCTAACGGTTTTGTGTATGATTTCGTAGCATGTTTCAGCAACTAATTTAGCAAATACAAACCAAATAGAAAATCAGCGAGGATTTTCGTAAGTAAGCTTGCACTAGCAATGAATTATATATGGTGTTATGTGCCGTTTTTTAAATGATCAATCTTCAATAAGCATAACCCAAACAGAATGTTTTTCAACAATTTTAATTCGACCATCCTTTAGTAATAATTTCAAAGTGCCTAATCTATTATGACCTTCAATTAATTGATATTTACCATTCATTTCAGAATTATCTGGTTTTTCATTGATGAATGAAGCTACATCAATTATTATTGGTGGTATTTCCCATGTTCCATTGTCTTCCCAAAATTTTCTGTGCCAAAGTGCAAATTTATTTATCGGATATTCATTGACCATTTTTTTGTTATCATCTATAATACTTAAATCGTTGAAAAATGAGGTTTTTACTTCAATCAAATCGAATTTAACTTTTGATAGGTCAATCCAAGAATAGTTTTTAATTGAGTTTTGATCATTATAAAGAGGGAATATCCATTGATGAATTACTTCTTTTGGAATATGAGAATAATTTAATTTTTCAATTCTTTCATAGTAACTGTCGTAAGTTTCTAAATTTTCGTTGACTTTAGGTTCTAAATCCTTCCATGATTTATGACTTAAGATTTGATTCTTTATGGGGGTGTTCATTATGGCATATAAATGGTTATATCAGCTCAAAATAACTTTTATACAGAAATAATACTAGGATAAACTCTTATTTAAGATGCGTTGAATATTTAGCTTCTACCGAATAGATGAGTTCTTTGTGGAGGTAGAATATAACAATACCGAAAATAAAATAGTGGGTTTACTATTTTTTAACGCAAGTTGCTTAGTGAATAGGAATATTACTATTTAAGGAATCAATAAATCAATACAAGATTATAATGGCTTTCATAAAAGTAAAATTTAATTAAAAACATCAAGATTTTCCGATAGTTGACTAAATGTTGACTTAAAAAAACCCCAACAAATTGAATAACAATAAGTTGAGGTGTTTAAAAGTGGAGTCGGAGAGAATCGAACTCTCGTCCAAACGAGCGGTTTAACGGCCTTCTACATGTTTAGTTTCCATTTGATTTCAGTCGTTACACCGGTCAGAAACTACCAAAGCAACGCTTGTCTCCAATTGAGTTTCTCCTCAACATCAAAGCCCTGTTGAGAATAGATTTACTTTTACGAAATCTCAAAATCAGCCGCCGTAAATCAAGGCTTCTGAGAGATTTCCTGCTTGTCTACCTAGTAGACCGAGGCACTATCCTACTGTGATTCGGATTATGCAGCTAGGGCGTAGTTATTCTCGCCGTTTAAAAAAGTTGAAAAATGAGATTTAAGAGCTGTTTCCCAGCGCTCTACATGCTTACAATTAACTCGATCTCGCTGTCAAAACCAGTCGACCCCAGTTGTTTTTTTGATAAAATCAAAAAAAATCCAAATTCCAATTCACAATCATTGAAAAATGGATGACAAATATAACCATCTGCCATAGAAATTACCGTAAAAAATATGCCAAAAGAAATTTATCTCTTTAAAGTAATCGGCCCCTTATAGAATGTGCCACTAGGTTGCTCCACCATCAACCAATAATCAGAAGAGGGTGCCGCAATCCCATTGAAAGTGCCATCCCAACCTAGTCCCTGAGGAACCATAAAGTCCATCAGCTTTTTATAGCGATCCTAAAAGCTACTGCGCCGTCCGGTGTCTTTTTTGGAGTTGAAAAATGGCCAGTAGTCCTTAAAAGCATCAGTAGGTCAGTGAAACAGATTGCTCTGCTTAGTAGGGTGGTTCTTAGCTCCCTTGATGCTTATACCGAACTGGCTTTTGCAACATTAGCCTTAGGTAAAGATGCGGTGCTGCCTTTAGTAAGGTATCTTTTTAAAACGCCTCCACGCACTTTATGGACGTCAAATTCAATAATAAAAGCTTTTGGATCCAATTCCTCCACCAGTTTTAATGTCTTATTGATATCGATGCGATTGACCACCGTTTGAATAATACGTACTTTTTCACTCTTGCCACTACTTCCATAACCACTTGCGCCTTTGTAAATAGTCATTCCCACTCCTAATTGTTGTGCAATACCTTCTTCAATAACTTCAGATTTATGAGAGACTATAGTAAGACCTATAAAATTTTCCAGTCCCTGAATAAATAAATCAATCACTTTGGCAGTAACTATATAAGCAAGAATAGAATACATCGCTACTTCCATAGACATGACATAAGCCGTAATAGCAAATAGCACGACGTTAAAAATCAGTATGGTTTTGCCAATACTAATACCGTATTTATTAAAAATAAATAAGCCTAACAATTCAGAGCCGTCTAATACAGCGCCGTTGCGTATACTGATTCCTATTCCAGCCCCTAAAAACACCCCACCAAAAATGGCGATCAGCAACTTATCCTCTGTAATCGTGCTGAAGGTTTCTAGATTTATAGAGAGTGCGAGCAAAGCAATCGCAATCATTGACTTGATCACTATTCTTTTGGAAACAGTAAAAGCTCCTACTAGTATAAATGGAATGCTGATGAGAATCAGTAAGATAGAAATGTTCCAGCCGGTTTGCTGACTCAATAAAATCGCAATCCCTGTCACACCGCCATCTAGAAAATTATTAGGCAATAAGAAGGCTTTTAAACCTACACTGGCTAATAGAATTCCTATGGCTATTTGACCATACTCTTTGACATAAGTGCGCATATGAATTGTTTATAATCAAATGTAATAGTATTACTATTATTAAATAATCGTTTAACTATTGATTAACTAAAGGTTTATTCTCCAGCTCTATTTCCTTATATTGCTGCTTTAAATAGTAGCTATGAAATTTGCCATTATCAAAGAAAGGAAGAATCCGCCAGATAGAAGAGTGGTGTTTACTCCAGAGCAGTTGAGCCGTTTAGGTCTCGCTTTCGCGAAAGCGGAATTCATAGTGGAATCCTCACCCATCAGAATATTTCCAGACAGCCAGTACCAATCTCACGCAATAGAGGTAAAGGATGACGTGAGCGATGCTGATGTGATGATAGGGGTAAAAGAAGTGCCCGTAGAAGCTTTGATTCCCAATAAAAAATACTTTTTCTTTTCCCATACCATTAAAAAGCAACCCTATAACAGCCAATTGCTCAAAGCAGTTTTAGATAAAAAAATTGAGCTTTACGATCACGAAACCATCGTAAAAAAGAGCGGTAGCCGATTGATAGGTTTTGGAAGATATGCCGGTATAGTAGGAGCTTATAACGGTTTTCGAGCACTTGGTATGCGAGACGGTTTGTTTGAGTTACCTAAAGTAGAAGACCTGCCCGATTACGCGGCTCTAAAAGCAGCGTTGAAACTCATAAGATCAAAATTACCAGCTATTCATATTGTAATGACCGGTAATGGTAAAGTTGCTGGCGGTATAAGAGAAGTGCTGGAAAAGCTCGAAATAAAAGAACTGAAACCTAAGGAATACCTGCAGTTAGGTCATTTTCAAAATAAACAGACCACCTTTACCGTGCTGGATGTACATCATTATTACACTCGCAAGGATGGTTACCGACCTACTAAAACAGAGTGCTACAACAATCCAGAATTGCTAGTGAGTGACTTTTCAAAATACGCCAAAATAACGGACATGTTAATTACAGGTCATTTTTATGGCAATGAAGCTCCTTATCTTTTTACTCGAGAAGATGCCAAGCAATCTGACTTTAAAATAAGCCTAGTCGCAGACGTGAGTTGTGATATTGATGGTCCTATTGCTTCCACCATAAGACCTAGTACTATAGCAGATCCTGTTTATGGTTATGACGCTCAAGGCGAAAAAGAGGTCCCTTTCAAAACCCCTGGATCCATTACGGTGATGGCGGTAGATAATTTGCCCTGTGAATTGCCCAAGGATGCTAGTGAAGGATTTGGCGAAATGTTTGAAAAACACGTGATCCCTGCTTTCTTTAATGGAGATAAAAATGGAGTTTTAGAACGCGCTCAAATGACCACTAGCGATGGAAAGCTAACAGAACGATTTACCTACCTTCATGATTATGTGTACGGTGAGCAAACTTCCTTTTAAATGATAACAACTATTACAAAATTAAAATACTCCTATGAAGAGAACAAACGGTAAAATAAATGCACTGCTTGTTGCAACTCTTTTTTTGTTGTTGTTTGCTTTGCCTGTTGCTGCCCAATTTAATCCTAGTTTAATAGGTAATGCTGCAGCTCAAGGAAATGACTGTTATCAAATCACACCTAATTTAAACGGTCAATCTGGTGCCATCTGGTCTCCAGACAGGATCAATATGCTAGGTGATTTCATTATAGAATTTAGAATTTATCTCGGTACAAATGACGTAAATGGAGCTGATGGACTCACCTTTGTATTGAAAAACAACCCAACTCCTATAATTGGTGCTTTAGGTGGTGGAATGGGGTATGAAGGCATTCCCAATTCTTTTGCAGTAGAATTTGACACCTGGCAAAATGGACAATTAGGAGACCCTACTTTTGATCATATTGCCATGGTTTCAGCTGGACAAAACAATCACAATCTCGCTCAAAATCTAGCAGGACCTATTGTAGCGTCTACCACTTCCAATAATGTAGAAGATGGACAAGAACATGATGTGCGTATAGAATGGAATGCTACCGCACAAACCATGAGCGTTTACTTTGATTGTAGCTTACGACTTTCTTACACAGGGGACTTAATTAGTCAGGTTTTTGGGGGTAGTGTCTTTACTTATTTTGGTTTTACTGGTTCCACAGGTGGTGCTGCAAATTTACAGCGGGTGTGCTTTGATTACATATCTTTTGCAAATGATATAGGCAGCCTTAATGATACCGCTATTTGCGTTGGAGATACAGTTTCTAATGTTGACGTGACCATTAATGGGGGTGCTAGCTACTTATGGACACCTGCAACTGGAGTGAGTGATCCTACTATTGCCAACCCTACTTTTACACCTACCTCAACCACTACTTATTCGGTAGATATTATTAATGGTTGTGGGAATATCATACAAGATGATTTTACAATAAGCGTAGGTACCCAACCTATGGCAAACACCATAGCAGATCTAGCAGTTTGTGATGATGCCTCTAACGATGGGTTCATTATTTATGACCTATCTCAACTAGATGCAAGTGTTTTAGGAACTCAGGACCCAGCATTATATGCGGTGTCTTATCACACGTCACAAGCAGATGCTGACACTCAAATGAATCCGCTGCCAGCTAACTTTACAAATACAGCTATTTGTACACGTATTTATGCGCGTTTGGAATCTGTAATCAATACGACCTGTTATGATACTACAAATTTTGAATTATGTGTAAGCATACAACCAGTAGCTAATCCAGTAGCCACCTACAGGTTATGTGATGATGCATCTAACGACAATTCTGAAGTCTTTGATCTGGTTTCTAGAAATCCAGAAATTCTGCTCACTCAAAATCCAGCAGATTTCAATATAGAATACTTTAGCGCTCAAGCAGATGCCGATTTAGGATCTGTAGGCGGGGCGACTCCTGTGAGCAACCTGTATAGTAGTGGTGGTCAAATCATATATGTGCGTATAGAAAACAATACTAATACCGACTGTTTTGATACCACCTCATTTGATATTATTGTAGATGATATCCCACTAGCAACAGCCCCTGCAGATGTAATTATTTGTGATGATGTTAGTAATGACGGGACCGAAGATATTGCGCTGTCCCAATTTGATGCTAGTATTTTAAATGGACAAACGACTCCTGCTTTTGTAGTGTCCTATCATCTAAATCAAGCAGATGCTGATGCTGACGCTCCCGGACTTATGAGTCCATTTACCATTACCACCGGTACAACAACCATTGTTGCAAGAATAGATAATACAGCTAATCCAACTTGTTTTGATACCACACCTATCAATATCATTCTCAACGAGCAAGCAATAGCTAATAACGTTGCCGAATACCGTATTTGTGATGATGCCAGTAACGACGGGCTAGAAGATTTTGACCTGAGTACTCAAGATAGTCAAGTTTTAGGAACTCAAAACGCAGCTAACTTTAGCATAGAATACTTTACCTCTCAAGCAGATGCTGATTTAGGATCTGTAGGTGGAGCAACGCCATTGCCTACTAGTTACAATAGCGGTTCTACAACAGTTTTTGTAAGAATACAAACCAATGCCAATACCAGCTGTTACGACACTGCTGTATTCGATCTGTTTGTAGATCCATTACCACTTGCAGGAACTCCAGTAGATATTATTGTGTGTGATGATCCGTCTAACGATGGAACAGAAGACGTGAACTTATCTCAGTTTGATAGCGCCATCCTCAATGGACAGACCAATCCTAGTTTTAATGTGACCTATCACGCCTCTCAAGCAGATGCTGATGCTAATGCAAATCCATTGTCCAGCCCTTATGCAGTGAGCAGTACCACACCTAGTTTATTTGCCAGAATCGATAACGCTGATAATGATAGCTGTTACACGACCTCTACTTTTAGATTTGTGATCAGTCCTACTCCAACGGCAAATCCAGTTGTGGATATGATTACTTGTGATGATCCTGGAAATGACGGTTCTGAGGTATTTGATTTAAGCATGGCCAATAGCCAAGTATTAAATGGACAAAACTCCAGTGATTTCAATATCAGCTTTCACCCATCACAAAATGATGCCGACATGAATACTGGTGCGTTAGCTACTTCTTATGCTAGTAACACGACGACTCCAGAAACTATCTTTGTAAGAATAGAAGCGATCTCAAATCCGGTTTGTTTTGATACGACCAGTTTTACCTTAACCGTAAGTGAACAGCCTACGGCAGGAACTGGAACTGACGTGGTAGGTTGTGATGACATCAGCAACGATGGTTTTGAAGAATTTGATTTCAGCACACAAGATGCTGCGATCTATAACGGTCAAAACACTACAGACTTCAATGTGACTTATCACAGCAGTCTAACAGATGCTAACAATGATATCAATGCCTTGAGTTTTCCTTATACCAATACTTCTAGATCACAAACGATCTACGCAAGAATAGAGAATGCTGCTAATCAAGATTGTTATGACCTATCTACTTTTAGAATAGAAGTATTTGCACGACCTCTTATTGCTGACCAAGGACCTTATACTATTTGTGCAGGCGTTGCTGAAACTATTGACGCAGGTCCAGGATTCTCTAGCTACCTGTGGTCTACTGGAGAAACGACACAGACTATTGATGTTGCCTCTGGTGGCGATTATACGGTAACGGTAACCAACAGCGATGGTTGTGATAGTATGGCAACAGTAACTGTTGTAGCCTCTGATGTAGCCATAATTGAACGCATCGATGTAGGACAGTTTGAAGTAAACACCAACACACTGACAGCAATTGTCACTGGAAGTGGTGATTACGAATTCTCATTAGATGACTTTGTGTATCAAGACAGTCAGCGATTTAATAATCTGTATCCAGGATTCTATACGATTTATGTACGAGATAAAAACGGTTGTGGAACTGTATCTATGGATGTTGTCATCATAGGTGGACCTCCTTATTTTACTCCTAATCAAGATGGGTATCACGATACGTGGCAAGTCATTGCAATAGAAACCATTCCTGATGCGAGTATTTATATTTATGACCGTCACGGTAAATTATTGAAACAAGTAAGCGCTACGGGTCAAGGATGGGATGGAACTTATAACGGAGCTCCTATGCCATCCAGTGATTACTGGTACTTAGTAGAATTAGCTGACGGGCGTAGTTTTAAAGGCCACTTTGCTTTAAAGCGATAATCCAACTGATTCCTTAACTAATAAAAGCGAGTTATTTTTCAATAACTCGCTTTTGTATTTGAACACATCTGATTTGATCCTATTCCTTATTTCTTGAGAGCTAAGAGGTGTTCCACCACCAAAACACATAAAATTCCCAGGGTGTACATCAACATATCCCACCAAGAAAAGCTGGTGCCCATAACCACTCTTGCCCATTTATATTGATCCAGACTTAATAGGCTTATCAATTGTACATACTGAGCGGTCTCTATGGCGTAAGCAAAAACCAACGCACCCACAGCTGCCGCAACCACTTTTAAATAACTTATAGACATCAATACGGCATATACGAGTATGACCACTAAAAAGTCTCCTAAATAAGGGCGTACAAAGGCATCGTGAACATAGCGCTCTATAAGCACTTCAAGAACAAACAGGAATAGGGCAGTTAAGAGGTATAGGCTTCTTTGCTTTCTATTTATGGAAAATGCGCTCATTGTAATTTTTAAAAAGTGTGTAGGTCACTATAAGAAATAGACTCATACTACCTATCATCAACCAAGCCTCTGCATGTGAAAAAGCATGTATAAATAGGTCTGCCATGTCTAAAAACAGTTGTTGTGGGTGTTGTATCATATCCCAAGTATTCCATCGCAGCACACGACCCAGGTAAACCCCATAACCGCAAAGAAACAAAATGCTGTATTCAAAAATACGTACCCATTTCTTATGAGGTAACCATCCTTTTTCACTTAAAAGAACACTCATGTCTCTCAAGCTTAGAAAACCTAGAAATAGTCCTGTAGCGCTAAAACTGAGGATGAGCAAGGATTCATAAACCAGCCAGTTACTTGCAGCATGCCTGATGTGAATCAAATCGGTCAGTATATAAGGTGCGTTAGGTAGGAAGGCCAGCCAGATCAGGAATGTGGCGATGAGGTTGGTGTTGGTGACGCTTTCGCGAAAGCGCAATCGTACCAACATCACATATGGAATAAAAGCCAGAAACAAGTTCCAAACTAAAAAGAGCATGGAATAATGATGCGTAATTTTCATTCGAAATCCCAGGAGTACGATACTCAACAAAGTGAGCGCAGTAACTTGCTTAAATTCAGAAAATCTTTGAATAACAATTAATTTCATAAGATATGGTTTATAAAAATTGAAGAGCAACATAGCAATAAAACATAGCTATAGGGATATTCAGTAAGAGTACATAGGTAGTGAATAGGGCTTCCTTAAACGGGACATCACCTAATAAAAAGTTGGCCATCACTATCAGGAATAGGACTACATTTATAAAAAATGCAAGGACCAAAATCCCAATGCCTAAACCTATAAAGTACTCCTCACCGGTGACTAGATAAAGTAAAAAATCTAATGTCCCAACAGCAAAGGATAAACCTGCTATCTTTACGGAGATGCTATTTTGCTTTTGTAGCCTATTGAGAACTATCTTCATGATCCAGTTGTAGTTGATGAGCGATCCAATTAAATTCTTGCCAGTTGCGGTTGGTATAAGCAGCTTCATTATACCGGTCGCTTAGGTACTTTTCCCCACTTTTTTGCTGACTGTAAAGCTCATATAAGTCCTGCTCTTTTAGAACTAATGCATTTTGAGGAAGGAGGCGTTCTAGGTAAGGCTGGTCTATTTTATTTGCTTTGATATTGTGATCGGTAATGATTGCCGACCAATTGATCAGCGCGTAAATAACAATGCTAGCGTAGCCTATCGCCATATTGCGTCTTAATAAATACACAAAATTGAGTCGGTGAGTGACTTTAAGATAGGTGGTACAGAGTCCGATAAGGGTGAGAAAAAGATAGATCATCACACCTATGCGTTTATGAGTTAGTCCATGATCCTGTATATAGATATAGTTTTTTATACAGATACTAACAACGAGTAAGGCATTGAGTCCTATCCATATATAGGTGAGCGTGCGCAACTTCTGATTGTTTTTTAAAAAATTGACATCTCCGCGAAATATAAAAGCAATCACTCCCAAAGCAAGAACAATACTTACTATAGAGGCATTCACTCCTTGATGCACCGCATCAGATAAACTGCTGGCTTCTAAATTGGTGATACCGCTTAAGAATAAGATTTCTGTAATCAGGACTATACAGAGTAAGCTATTCAAACACAGAAGAGAGATAAAACCTATTTGCGACTCATTAGCGACACTTTTTAAGGCTGCGTCGTTAAGTGTTTGGGGAACCAACTGATTAGGGTAATTTTGATCCCTTGCAGTGAGCTCTTTTATAGGTTGCGGGTCATGAATATTTGCTATAATAAAGGCTCCTAGAACAGCGGTAAAGATCCAAAATACATCTATAAACGAGAAGTCTATAGCTGTTAAGACTTCATGGAAAACAGGATTAGAGCTGCTGTATAGAACACTAAATACCACTACTAAAACTAAGGGGATACCGATCAACTTTAGAACTTGACCTGTAGCTATCTTTTTTTTAGGTTCCCCTATTTTGGGTGGCTCCAGTTGATAAAAAAAGGAATGAAATACTCCAAAAACAGCATTGTAACATCCGTTGAGCCAACTCACGTAAATACTGCTTTGAAAGCTAGCCACGTAACCTATATATAGTAAAGTGCTTAAAAAATAGGCGGTCATGCTCCATGTAGAACCGTGGATGCTGATTGCTAAGGCACTGGAAAGCATGGCTGTACCACTGAGGATAATGCTGCTTTTTAACAACATTTTTTTGCGAGAAATAGCTAATGCGCCTATTAAAAAGATGCTGTAAATCAAGGCATTAATTCCTAAACTTTGAGTGTAGAATAAGGTGGCAAATACGAGTCCGCCGGCGGTGATGAGGATGGTTTTTTTCATTTTGTTATGAATTTATAGTGACAAGGGTTGATTTAAAAAGAGAGATAGGAGAGGAGAGGTATTGTTTAAAATCTAATTGATGAATAGATTCAGAGGCGCTACCATTTAAATAAGCATCAGTAAATACCAAGTGCTGATCTATATATAATACGGCACCTACCAGCATGGCGAGTAAGACAAAAGGACTGCGTTTGCCATTTCCCCACAACCAGTATTGCATGGCTATTTCTTGGGCGGTGTCTATTTGGAAATCCGTAAGCACGTGAAAGATGTCGTGATCTTCACAACGCGGCTGAGGTTCTAGTTGGTGCTGTAATAGAAAACAACCCAAGTGAAAGCCCAAGCTTTCTTCTGGATAGGACAGCAGTTCCTTAGTGTGTACCTGCCAGGAAGGACCTGTTTTGAATTTCATATACAGGTTGCTTGCAATCTCAAAAGAGTGACAAACAAATAGCTCTCGTATCAACCTTAAAGTACTTTGTATTTCAAAGTAAAAAGATAAAAAAAAGGTTTTCATAATGGGATAGGTGTTATGTAGCATGTGATTTTTTCATTTGGTGTTTGTTGCATCCTTATAAGTTTTGGATGGGAGCACTTTTTTAAAGTGCTCCTTTTTAAGTTTCGTTATTTTAAATACTTGAACTTCAGGTTGCTTCTTAGCTACCGCTTATTAATTTCTCCAGTGCGTCTATGTGTTTTTTGAATTCGAGTTTACCGATCTCTGTTGCGATGTATTTGGTATTGGGTTTGCGTCCTATAAAGCTTTTTTCTACTCTGATATAGTCTTCTTTTTCCAGTGCTTTTGCATGACTGGCTAGATTTCCATCGGTTACGTCTAGTAATTCTTTGAGTTCTTTAAAGTCGGCATGATCGTTCACTACGAGCACGGACATAATGCCCAGCCGTATGCGGTGATCAAATGCTTTATTTAATTTGTTGATTAAACTCATGAGTAGTTCGTCGTTTTGTTTCTTTGTTGCTATCTGTCCCTACAGCATAGAGACAGAGGGTGTTTTGGCAATGCGATTCCTCGCTACCTGTCGTATTTATAATACATCACCGCTCCATAAATAATATGACACAGCCCAAAACCAGCAGCCCAAAAATACAGTCCGTAACCTATATACTGCGTATTGATCAAGCCTAAAATCGCACAGCTTATTCCTAGATATTTTACAGTTCCCAAGGTGTATTGAGCGGCGTTCATACAGGCCAGTCCATAAAAAACCAACATGGCTGGTGCGACCAGTCCTATCAAATGGTATTGTAATAAAGCCAAGGTAAATAAAGCTCCTATGTTTAATGGTACCATAAAATTAATAACCAATCTAATAGATTGTTTGGTCCAGATTTTTTGTTGGTGCTTTTTTGCTTTTGCCTTGGTTAGAAAAAAAGCGGTAAAAACTGCCAAAAATAATACGACTGTAGCCACCACAAGTATTTGTATTGACGGATTTTGAGCCCATGGAGTAGTCGTCAGGCGATCCAATGTCTCGGTATAGTCATTTCTATAGGCATTTTGAATGATAAAATATCCCATCACACTACCTATTAGCGCATAAATCCCAGCCATGACACCGCTCATTCCTGATAGTGATATAAACCTGGTCGACTTATTCATAAGCGACTTGATCTCTTTAATGTCTTCTAGATATTTATCTGTGGTCATAATTAAAGTACTTTGAAATACAAAGTAAAACTATTTTTGGATAAGCTGCAATAGTTTTTAAAATTATTTTTTTGAGGGGTCTTGATGTTTATTCCGCTTTCGCGAAAGCGTGCATAGCTTCCTAACCTATCCTTAGAATGGCAAATGAAGGCTATGATTGCTCCCATGAGAAGAATCCTAATAGAAGGTTTTTTTATGTTTTGCCGCCTATGCTGTATAAAAGAACGGCTTGCGCCATCTAGCGCAAGCCGTTCTTATCATGTTTCTGGATGTTAAAAGCTCTAGTCTTTATTCTAACACCACAAGTCTTTACTTATTAGCAAGCAGCAATGATTCTTAGTTTTTATCCCAACCTGTTGCTTTTTTCCAGCGCACCGGTGCCGCAGGTTCCGGTTTTGCTTTAAACTCTTGAGCAGGTAATAGACTTAATGCTACTTGAACTGCTTTTTCTAATTGTGGATCTATTCCTGAAGAGATGCTTTTAGGGTCTTGAATAACCTCAATATCTGGTGCCACACCTTCTCCTTCTACAGCCCAATTTCCATCCAGATCAAAGAAGCCGCCGCGTGGTGCCACCATTCTTCCACCATCTATAAATCTTGGGGTGTCCCAAGTTCCTACTAATCCGCCCCAAGTTCTAGTACCTACTATAGGTCCTATATTTTGTTGTTGGAACATATAAGGAAGTAAATCACCACCAGATCCAGCTCTTTCATTAATAAGCATCACTTTAGGGCCAAATATTCCTGCCATAGGAGTGGTCCATGGTTGGTTATCATTTGCCTTGCTGTTAAAATACCCCATAGGCTCGCGATTCATAATATCAATCATGTAGTCTGCCGCAGAGCCACCACCATTATTACGCTCATCTATTACCACTCCTTTTTTATCTTGTTGAGAAAAATAATACCTATTGAAGGAAGTAAAGCCACCATCACCGGTGTTGGGTACATAGACATAAGCCAGTTGACCCTTTGATAATTTATCTACTTGGCGTCTGTTAGCTTCTATCCATTCTACCGTTCTTAAACCACGTTCACTTCTTACAGGTTTTATGATCAGCTTTTTGGCATCTTTCTCTTTACCAGTAGAACTCACTTTAAGACTTATGGTACGGTTTGCTGTTTGTTCTAGAAGTTGGAAGGGATTTAGGTTTTCGCTTAAAGCGGCACCATTAATAGCGTGTATATAATCTCCTTCTTGAACATCAAGTCCAGGCATAGAAAGCGGGCCAGTTACATTTGGATTCCAGTTCTCGCCTGTATATATTTTCTTAATTCGATACATTCCCTTGTGCAGTTCTAAATCTGCTCCTAATAAGCCTACAGGAACGTAATTAGCATCTGGTAGATCACCACCAGAAACATAGGAATGGCCTATGGCGATTTCACCACTCATAATGTCTACCACATAATTGAGATCTACCCGATGACGCACGTCTTTGATCCAGGGTGCATACCAATCATAAACTTGATCCCAAGGAGCTCCATGTGTATTATCTACATACAGGAAGTCTCTCATATAACGCCATCCTTCTTTAAAGATTTGGGCATATTCCTCTTGCGGGTTGACCTTTATTTGAATGGAAGTTTTAAGCGTTTCTTTTCCAGCGGCATCTGCTTTGGTATCGTTCAAGCTCCAGTTGCCTGATTTATAAATTAGAATATGGCTACCATCATAGGAGGAAATCATGCCATTGACTTCAGTGGCAAATTCTTTTGCTTTCTGTTCTTTTACATCGTATTTGTGAACTTTGAACCCGCTTTCATTAGGAATGCTTTCTGCAATAAAAACAACTCCAGCAGGACCTTTAGTCATGCTGACATAATTTCTAGCAGGGAGGTCCATTGGGATGATACGTTGATAGATTCCTTCTTTATCGATCCTTACTGTTACAGCGGTATCTTCTTCTTTGTCGGCAGCCTTCTTTTTGTCCTTTTCCTTGTCTGTTGCTGTATCTGATTTTTCTTCATCCGTTTCTGGTAGGTGAGGTGCTTTAGCATTTTTAGACAGTACGACTGCATATAGCGATCTGTTCAATGATTTATCCATAGAACTCATGTCCAACCATCCAGAACTAAGACCGTAATCCGTGCTTGTCAATGTGTATAGATAGTCGCCAGACTCATCCCAAACAGGGTCGATAGAATCTGCCAGTGGGTCTGTGATTTGAATGGTTTCCTTGGTGTCTATGTTGTAAGCAAAAATGGCTTTGAAGTGGCTTTTCAACTGTTTGCTGTAAGCGATCCATTTACTGTCTGGTGACCATACAGGGTTTAAAGTTCTGTTGGGATGTGCAAAATTATCTGTTGCTACGATGTTATAGGTTCCAGTAGCAATCTCGAGTACATAGGCATTAAAGTTAGTATCTGTAAACGTGAGATACTTTCCGTCTGGAGACCAGTCTGGTTTAAAGTAAAACGTAGGATTTGCTATGGCTATGGTTTTTTTATTAGCACCATATTGATCGGTAACCATCAATTGGTATTCCCCACTTTGATCAGAGAACCAGGCTATTTGGTCTCCTTTAGGCGACCAGATGGGACTGCGGTCTGCAGCTGCAGTAGAGTTGGAGATATTACGCCAGGTACCGTTTTCTTTAGGTACTGTAAAAATTTCTCCTCGGTGTTCAAAAAGAACCCGTTTTCCATTAGGCGAAATATTAGGATTGCTTAAGTCTGAAGCTTTTACTTCTTCCCATCGCTCTCTAGCATAGTTGTAATCGGCATTTACATCAATGGCAAGTGGAGTGGTCTTTCCTGAATTGGGATCCAAAAGATGTAAATAACCAGCTTGTTCGTACACGATCTGATTCTGGTCGGTGTCTAAGTTTTTTACATCAAACCTTTTGTGAAAAGTAATTTGTTTTTCTTCTTTGGATTTGGGGTTGTAGGACCAGATGTTACTGGTATAATCCCGCTCAGAAATGTAATAAATCACCTCCTTATGCCATACCGGGGTCAGGTGACGTTCCTGATCTAATTGAGGGGTGGTTTGCAATTCTTTAGTCTTTAAATCTACGATCCAAATAGGAAGCGCCTGCCCACCGCGGTAGTTGCGCCATTCTGAATCCCATGAGGTGATGGGAGTATAGGCTAGGTATTTCCCATCGCTAGACATATTCCCAAAAGCAGCTCTACCTATATCTATTTTTACAGGAAAATGCTCCTCAAGACCTATGGTAAATAAATGACTGGATTGAGTAGGTTTTGATTCCCGATCAGATCTAAAAATGATTTTGTTGTTAGGAGTCCATCCTTGGACAAAGTCTCCACTGGGATGAAACGTAATTCGTTTTGGTTCACCGCCAGAAGATGGAATGACATAAACATCCATATTCCCATCATACTCTGCGGTAAAAGCGATCATGCTGCCATCTGGTGAAAACTGAGGGGTCATTTCGTAACCTATATCGCTCGTAAGTCTTATGGCACTCCCTCCAGAGGTGCTGGCTTTCCAAAGATCATTTGCATAAGAAAAAACAACTTGACCCTTATGTATACTAGGTTGTCTTAAAAGCTGTGTTCCTTGACTTGTGGCAAGAATTCCAGAAAGTGCAAGAAAAATGCTGAGTAAATTTTTCATAGTTGATGTATTGTGGTTACAAGATATAACATTTATATATGTGTTGTATTCGGTTTTTTATTTTGTCTAAAAAATAAAAATAGGTGCACAGGACATGAAATGGAACGCTAAATTTCCAATAAGGCTATTGTTCAAACCAAGCTATAGCGTTATGGATCTATTCATGTGTAGACGAACCAGCTTCCATTAAAAAGGTGTTTATCAATGCTCTTAGAGCATAGACTTCTTAGAACTCCATTGAAACAGCATTAGCATTAAATATATAAATGATAAAAGTCTGATTTTTTTTTAAAAAAAGGAGAAAGACATTTGTAAATTTATATCCTGATAAAATGATCCATAACGGAACCAGTATGGAGTTCTTATCGCTTGTGAAAACTACAATAGAAATTGTTCTTTGCGAGTGGTAAAATGAGAAGAAAGCAATGATTAAAAATGTAACTCCAAAACAAAGAAATGAAGCCTAAAAAATGGACAGCAGTGATCGTACTAGCGGTGACTCTTTTAGTGACGGTAACTATAATAATGACCGAGCGTTATTCTTATCATAGCAGTCCCCGACAACCTGCTAACACGTTTTTACACCAACGAATTAAGAAATTTCAAATTCACGGAATAGATATCAGTCATCATCAAGGACTTATTGATTGGCAACAGGTAAAACATCCAGATACCGCTCATAGGTTCAATTTTGCTTTTATAAGAGCAACGGTAGGAATGAATAAGGATCAACGCTTTAAAGAAAATTGGGAAGCGGCTTTGGATCATGGATTCTCTCGAGGAGCCTATCATTATTACTGGAGTAATGTCAATAGCACAAAGCAAGCGCATCATTTTATAGAAACCGTTTCTATAGCAAAAGGAGATCTTCCACCAGTACTCGATATTGAAGATATCTCCAATGTCCAAAATAAAAAGTCGTTGAGGAAAGGACTTAAAAATTGGATCCAGATCATCGAAACTCATTATGGTGTGAAGCCTATTATATATAGCGGGGAAGCTTTTTATAGAGATGTTTTGAAAGCCGACGCCTATTTTAATGATTATCCAAGAGTATGGATTGCTAACTATAACGGAGTTGCCTCCCCTCGCATTTCATGGGATTTCTGGCAGTACACCGACCGCATGCCTGTAAATGGCATTGTAACATTAGTAGATGCCAATGTTTTTAAAGGTTCTCTGGAAGAATTTAATAGGCTTTTAGTTCCTTGATTTATGGAGTAATAAAAGGGTTGCTCCATTTTACATTCGTATACATATCATTACCAGTTAAGGTTTTTAAAAAATTTACTAAAGCTTCTTTATCAGTAATAGATAGATTCAATTGTTGCCCTATCGGGCCATTAGGGCCTAATCCTTGAAACAATAATGGGTCTACCAGTTGCTGGTTAGTCATATCTATATCATTATAATGTTCTACCATTTCTAACAAGGAATTTAAAGAGCCGTTATGCATAAGAGGTCCATTAAGGTAGCCTGCTGGGTTTTCTAAATCTCTTAAAGTAGGAGCTCTTGTGTTATTGTGATCAAAAATGGTTGGGTCTGCAATGGTCGCGATGATTCCATTGTTGTGAATATTATCTTTTATCGCAAATTCTGGTGGTACGTGGCAACTCACGCAACCTGCACCTCCATTTTGTGGGACGGTGGTAAATAAAAATTTCCCACGATTTTCTGACATGTTATAGTTAGGAAACGGCTGCCCTGGATTTCCAGTTAATAAAAGACCATCATCATACTTAGAATCAAACGACTGAATACTTAAAACAAATTGAGCAAGACTTTCTTGTAGACGTTCTTCAGTAACCAACTCGTCACCATAAACATGATTAAAAAGTACTTGGTAATAATCAATTTGAGATAATTTACTTAATAGGTCGTCAAAATTAGGAGCAGCATTTTCACCGCTAAAACCCATTTCTAAATGATCCTTAATAGGTTCGGTTACTTGTCTTTCTAACGAGTTGACTCTTTCATTCCAGAAATAGTTAGTCCCTGCTTGAAAACCAGTATTTACTAACCTCATACTATGTCTTGCTGTTACTCCGTTAACACCTATGCTGGCTATTGCGGTATCACTAAAAGCATTTTCTTGTTGATGACAATTAGCGCAAGAAATTGAATTGTCAATAGATAATTGTTTGTCGTAGAACAATATGCGTCCTAAGGTGGCTTTTTTATTATCTATGGTATTTCCTGTTTCCGTAAAGCGTATGTAAGGTGGGATATTTGTGTTTTGATAATTTAAAGTAGAATTAAGGTCCACATTCGTGCCAAATACACTTTCTAAAATAGTTTGATCTGTAGGGATGTAATCTTCTTCACTGCTTTGACAGGAGGTAATGGAAATGAGGGTGATTAAAGCTAAAACAAGACAGGATTTCATAAACGACTTTTTGTTAAGACCGTCACAAGGTAACGAGTTTAATTTTAATAAAAAGAAATGGCTTCATGAGTGATCATGAAGCCATTTCAAATCTATAAATAGATGTTTTAATTGGTAACCATCGGCACTCCATCAACCGTTTCATTAGTTGATTTTGCATTATGGCTAATAACTTTACTGTCATTCGAGCGCAGTATTTGAAGGTCTTTAATCTCGGTATCACCAGTATTTACAAGGGCACCTTTATTGGCAAGGATGACCATTCTATCTTGATATTTGAAATTTGTTAAGGTCACCTGTGTCTTGCCTGTTATAGAAAGTGCTTCTATGTCGTCGGTATAAATACGAATTTTCAGTCCAGGAATACTTTGTTCAGAATTTTGTGTAATGACCAAAGAATTATGATCAGACACAACGTTTAAACCTTTTAGGTTTTCTGTGTTTTTATTGAAAATAATTTGACTTTTATTAGAATGCACTATTTCAACTTGTGCCTCCGTATCAATTTTAATTTTGGAGAAGTCTTCTACTTCTTGAATACTTTGTGCGGTACATAAGCCTACAAAAAGGACAGCAGTTATTACTATTATTTTTTTCATGTCTTAAAATTTTTAATTGTTAGTTACTTACCAGATAGACCTGTCATTTTATAAATTGTTACAGGTTTAGATGTTTTTTGTTGAATTAAAAATCTTTTTAATTCGTATTTAATGGAACATAAAATTATGATACAGCAGGGTAGTAGCTATTTTAAGCAGTTAAATGAGTAAGAATAAAATATAGCTGAATGGCATTTAATAAAGCAGCTTCTGTTGAATTTGATTCAACATACTAATTGAAATGTACCTGATTGCCCCTTATCTGTCATCTCATCCTAAAGCTCTTTTGGACGGCCTTATTTTTAAATCTTTGTGGAGTTACAGCAAAAAAAAAGCTGCTATTTTTAAAATAGCAGCTTGGAATTTGAAGAGAATGGGAGTGTTAAAACGAATTGATTGTTTTTCTAATAGCAACCAGTCTTGTAAGAAGTCCTTCTAAATGTTGAAGATCCAGCATGTTTGCTCCGTCACTTTTTGCATTTGCTGGGTCAAAGTGTGTTTCTATAAATAAACCATCTACATGGTTGACAATACCAGCGCGAGCGATAGTTTCTATCATGTCTGGTCTTCCACCAGTAACACCACTGTTCTGGTTAGGTTGTTGTAAACTATGAGTCACATCAAGAACAGTAGGAGCAAAGGCTCTCATGGTAGGAATCCCTCTGAAATCTACAATCATATCTTGATAACCGAACATCGTACCACGATCTGTGATCCATGCTTTATCACTTCCTGTATCTTTTACTTTTTGTACGGCATGCTTCATGGCTTCGGGTGACATGAACTGACCTTTTTTAAGGTTCACTACTTTGCCGGTTTCTGCTGCTGCGACAACTAGATCAGTTTGTCTTACGAGAAATGCAGGAATTTGTAATACATCCACATACTCTGCTGCCATTGCTGCATCGCTGACCTCGTGAATATCGGTAACCGTAGGGATATCAAATGTCTCAGAAACTTTACGTAATATTTTTAATGCATTCAGGTCTCCTATACCTGTAAAGCTATCAATACGACTGCGGTTTGCTTTTTTAAAACTTCCTTTAAAAACATAAGGTATTTTTAAATGATCTGTAATTTTGACCACTTTTTCAGCTATTCTTAATGCCATGTCTTCTCCTTCAATGGCACAAGGTCCAGCGAGTAGAAAGAAGTTATTTGCATCTAAATGTTTAAGTTTAGGTATACTATTAAGTTGCATAAAATGCTGTTTAAATTAATTTCTGACGAGTACTTCTCTGCCGCTTTCTTCCCATTTGGAAATACCACCTTGCATATCATAAATAAGAGTGAAGCCTTTATCTTGGAGAATCTGAGCACAACGCTCACTTTGGCCACCTTTATTACAATAGATAAGAAGGGGTTCGTTTTTATCTAATTGATCAAGGTAGCTATTGAGGTCATCATCTTCTACCTCAATATTAATCGCGTCTTTAATGTGTTTATCAGTAAACTGTATTTCGCTGCGTACATCAATCACCTTGACTTTATTCAATTCCATCATGTTAGCTGCTTCTTCTACAGTCACCTGATTGATGACACCTGGTTGGTCATTGAAACAGCTTTGTACAGAGAGTACCAGTAAGGATATGAGTAGTATTTTAAATAGACTTTTCATTATTCTGGGATTGCTGTATCTCCATCCCAATTGCTGTAACCGCCAGTAAGGTTAAAAGTGTTTTTTAAACCCAACTGCTCCATGATCTGGCAAGCTTGCATACTTCTACTGCCAGCACGGCAGTAAACGTAATAATTCTGGTCGGCATCCATATTATTCATAGCGTTCATGAATTCTTGAGGTTTAAATATATCGTAATGCAAAGCGCTTGGAATAATTCCTTCACTTACTTCTTCATCGGTGCGCACATCGATAATAAAGCCTTTAGTATCTTGAGCCGTTTGCTCTTTCCATTCTTGGTTGTTGAGGTCTGTTATCATAATTGTCTTATAAGGAACAATTGCTTGTCGCAACTATTTTTTGATTTTTTAAATTCGTATTCTTAATGGCTCCATAACCACCTTCTACATTTATTATATTTTTAATGCCGTTAGCCTTTGCAATACTAGAAAATATTACAGATCTATAGCCACCGGCACAATGAACGTGATAAGTGGTATCAGCATTTAAGTTTTTTACTTCTTCATGGATCTCACTTAAAGTATGTAGCGGTACACTGCAAATATGCCCAGTTTCATATTCACCAGGCTTACGTGTATCTATGGGGTTTTTTACAGAACCATCTTCCAAACCGTCTATAAAAGCTTGTGGGGTACAGTTTTTAATAGTTGTGACTTCTAAATCACTGTTTTTCCAAGTGTCAAAACCACCTGATAAGTATCCTTGGGCATTATCATAACCTACACGAGCAAGTCTGATCACCGCCTCTTTTTCCCGCCCTTCAGGGACAACGAGAATTATTTTCTGATCTATATTTTCAATTAAAGCACCTACCCATGGGGCAAACTGTCCATCCAGACCTATAAACCAAGACCCAGGAATGGCACCTGCCGTGTATTCTTGGGGAGATCTTACATCTAACACTAAATAATCAGGGTCTTCAGCGAGTGCTTTAAAAGCGGCCAACTTTATAGGTGTTATTCCTCTTGCAATAACTTCGTCTATGCTAGAATTAACGCCTTTATTCATCCAGACATTTTTAGGAAAGTAAGCAGGAGGCGCTGCGATACCTGTAGTCACTTCTTTTACAAAATCTTCTTTACTTAATGTAGGAGACAGTGCGTAATTGGTTTTTTTCTGATTGCCTAATGAGTCACTGGTTTCTTTACTCATATTTTTACCACATGCACTTCCTGCTCCGTGAGCTGGATATACGGTAATGTGATCAGGTAAAGGCATGATTTCATTTCTTAAGGAATCGTATAAATGAGCGGCAAGATCTTCTTTGCTTATGTCAGATTTCACAGCTAGATCTGGTCTTCCTACGTCTCCTATAAAAAGAGTGTCACCAGTAAATAAAGCTTGTTCTTTACCTTCTTCGTCTTTTAAAAGATAACAAGAAGATTCCATGGTATGTCCAGGAGTGTGCAATAATTGTAACGACAGGTTCCCTATTTTAAATGCTTGTAAGTGTTCCGCTTTCGCGAAAGCGTAACTAGTAACCGCATTTGGACCTATAACAATCGTGGCCCCAGTTTTATCTGCTAGATCTACATGTCCAGAAACAAAATCTGCGTGGAAATGGGTAAGAAAAATATAGGTAATGGTCACGCCGTCTTCTTTAGCGCGGTCTATGTATTGTTGTACCTCTCGCAAAGGGTCAATGATAGCAGCTTCACCGTTTGAGGCAATGTAATAGGTTCCTTGAGCAAGACATTTAGTATAATATTGTTCCAGGATCATAAAGTTGATTTTATGCAAAAATACAATTTATAAACCTCAGAAATAAGAAAAGCTCATGAGTAGATCATAAGCATGTATAGAAAATAGTGATGCTAATTTGCACCGGTAAGCATCTAAGGGTATCAGGGTAAAATATTTTTTTCTTTTCTTTTTTGAAATTCAAACACAAATGCACAGCCTTACTTAATACGGCATCCTATAGCCGTAGATGTAGTGACCTTTATGCGTTCACCATTGAGCAGGGCTTGTAACGCATTTTCAAGATAGGTATTCTTCACCGCATTTGCATCTTGATAATTATCATCAATGGCCCCTATATATTTTACGATATAGTCCTTGCCTTCTTTTTGAAGTAAGAAGACATGAGGGGTTTTTGTAGCACCGTACTGAGGGTAAATTTTTTGTCCGGCATCTAACAAATAGGGGAAAGTAAAGCCTTTTTCCTTTGCTCTTGTTTTCATAGCGTCAAAACTGTCGGTAGGGTATTCTTTTGGGTTATTAGGATTGATAGCGATAACCGGGTATCCTACACTTTTATATTTTTGGTCTAAAGCGATAATTCGGTCTTCATACGCCACACTATAAGGGCAATGATTGCAGGTAAAAATAATAACAAATCCTTTTGCCTCTTTAAAGTCCTTAAGAGATGTGGTATTGCCATCTGTATTTTTTAAAGAAAAATCTGTTGCAGCATCACCTATATCATATCCTTTTGTGGAGCTAATTTTTACGGCTGCTTCTGTATGGAGGTATTCCTTATTGGGGGTGGGTTTTTGAGCAAAAAGGTTTTTGCGCTCTCGATGATCTAGTATTCCGAAAAAAAATGAAATTGCAAGTCCGCCAACTAATAGAATCACTAATATTTTTAACGTCTTCATAAAAATTCATTTATGGCATTTTCCAATTCATCGTAGGTCAATGCTTTGTTGTAAAATTGTTTTTTGTCTTTAGAAATGATTAAAGTCACAGGTATAGCACCATCCCAGTGCTGATCAACTAGGGGAATCCACTCTGCCGCATAAGGATCATCTAGGAGTAATACCTTAGACCTTATTTGATTGTTTTCTAAAAAGGGTTGGACCGCAGTTGTTATACTTTTTGCCTCGTCTAAAGAGATTAAAATAACATCCAAATCCTCTTTATAGGAAGCACCTATTTTTTCAAAATAGGGTAACTCTTCTATACAAGGGGCACACCAAGTTGCCCAAAAGTTGATCACTTTTATTTTTTCATTATCTGCAATAAGAGCTTGTTTTAATCCGTCCTGATTTATGGTGACCACTTTTGCAATAGGTCGTTGATCACAGGAGAGTAGGCTGAGCATCAAAAAAACGATAAGTATATTAATTTTCATCTTACCAAAGATAAGAGAGGAAGGGCTCCCTCAAAAGGGTTTAACAAAAGATGGCTCAGAATTTAAGAAACTATAACAAAAGCTATGTAGGAAATCACTCTTATAAGGTAGGTAGGCTAGCTTTCATACGTTCTACTATTTTGTAGGCAGCTGGGCAAACAGAAGTGTTTGTCACGGTAAGTGTTCCTATTTGATAAATTTTTCTTCGGTCGGTATGAGGGTATTCTCTGCAGGCTTTGGGTCTCACTTCATATATAGAACAATAATTATCGGCTCCTAGAAAATGACATGGAGTTTGTTGCAATACATAGTCCTGATCTTCATCAACCTTTAAAAATTGATCGATAAAATCACCGGGTTTCATTCTAAAATGCTTAGCAATTCTATCGATATCAATATTGGTAAATAGAGGCCCGGTAGTCTTGCAACAATTAGCACAAGTAAGGCAGTCTACTTCTTCAAAAACTTCATTGTGAATTTCTTGAACGACACCGTCTAGTCCTTTTGGTTTTTTCTTGCGCAGTTTTTTAAAGAAGTCTGTGTTTTCTTTTTTCTTCTGTTGCGCTAGTTGAGGAAGTTGTTGGAGAAAGTCTTCCATAAGGGATACTATGTTTATTTTATGAACTCGTATTTGAGTGGAGCCCTTCTTTAGAGCAACCACTTATTTATTGAAATAAAAAAAAAGTGTTTTGCTTTGAAAAAATCTAAGATACTATCTATTTGCCACTCTGTTAGCTTAGAGAGCAAGTAATGCAATAATCAAGTAGAATAAAGTCAAAATTCTGGTAGGTTATTATTAGAAACAAGTGATCTCGTAGCTCAGCTCACATGAAAAAGAACGATCAAACGATTACTACTCTTGATTCCCTCTAGTTGTTCCAATGCTGCGTATTTATCGTCAGGAGGGATCAAAAATATAGTCAACTCCGTTTTTATAACTGCATAGAGAGCAGTAAAAGTTCCCTCTTATTTGGAGTTATAGAAAGATATCATCCCCACACCGTCTGCATCTCATCTTAGATCTCTAAAGTGTAGATAAGCTCAGAATAGATGATGACTGAATCTTCATTCTTACAAGAGTAAAGCTTGCGTTCTTTTGCACTATTTCACTTTCGCGAAAGCAGCTTTCTAAACATTCTTGTAGGACTATTTTGCAGCCGCTCTATGACGTTCTCTAGCTAACAAGGTGTTCTTGAGCAGCATTGCAATGGTCATGGGGCCAACACCCCCTGGAACAGGTGTGATGTAACTTGCCTTTTTAGAAACATTTTCAAAATCTACATCACCAGTGATATAGTATCCGCGTTCTCTAGATTCGTCAGGTACACGAGTAATTCCTACATCTATAATAACCACATCGTCTTTTACCATTTCTGCCTTTAGGAATCCTGGAACACCAAGAGCGGTAATAATAATGTCTGCTTGAGAAGTGATTTGCGTTATATTCTTGGTATGACTGTGAGTAAGAGTAACCGTTGAGTTGCCAGGGAATCCTTTTCTTCCCATTAATATACTCATAGGTCTTCCAACAATGTGTGATCTTCCTATAACAACAGTGTGTTTCCCTTGAGTTTCTACACCATAACGATCCAATAATTCAAGTATTCCAAAAGGGGTAGCAGGAATAAAGGTGCTCATATCCAGCGCCATTCTACCAAAGTTAGTAGGGTGGAAGCCATCCACGTCTTTATCAGGGTCTACTGCCATCAAGACTTTTTGGGTGTCAATTTGTTTAGGTAGGGGTAACTGAACAATAAACCCATCAATTTCTGGATTATCATTTAGTTGTTTAATTTCTTTAAGAAGTTCGGTCTCGCTGGTAGTATCAGGTAGGCGTACCATAGTACTTTCAAATCCTACACGTTCACAAGCACGCACTTTAGAACCTACATAAGTAAGGCTTGCACCATCATTTCCTACGATTACCGCAGCGAGATGAGGTACTTTCTCACCGTTATTTTTCATTTTTTGAACGGTCTCCGTGATCTCGTTCTTAATGTCATTACTGGTTTTTTTTCCGTCGAGAATAATCATAGTTGTGCGTAATAGTTAAGGCATTTGTAAAATTCACAAATAACTAGTTAATTAAGAAATTTAAATACCTACACTTATTACCTACTTGTTAACGATAAGGTTTGCGAAGCATAAAAAGGAGATCTAACAACAAACCCCAAGCGCTAGCTTAGGATTTTTTAGTTTAAAATATTTTTAAAATCGGCAATTTATTATTTCATATTACCTAGAGCACTCATCATTGCTTTTCCTTTACCACCTTGCATCATCTTCATCATTTTGCTCATCTGGTTAAATTGTTTCAGCAATTGGTTGACATCAGTTACTGAGGTACCGCTACCATTAGCAATACGTTTTTTACGCGAGCCGTTAATCACTTGAGGTTGTGTGCGTTCTTCAATAGTCATGGAATGTATAATCGCTTCAATACCTTTAAAAGCGTCATCATCGATATCCACATCTTTGAGCATTTTTCCTGCACCAGGAATCATACCCATAAGATCTTTCATGTTACCCATTTTCTTGATTTGCTGTATCTGAGAAAGAAAGTCGTCAAAACCGAATTGGTTTTTTGCAATCTTTTTACTCAGCTTTCTAGCCTCTTCTTCATCAAATTGTTCTTGCGCGCGTTCTACCAGAGAGACTACGTCTCCCATTCCTAGAATACGGTCGGCCATACGTTCTGGATAGAAAATATCGATAGCCTCCATCTTTTCTCCAGTACCTATAAATTTAATAGGCTTATCTACTACAGATTTGATCGATAAGGCAGCACCACCACGTGTATCACCATCTAGTTTTGTAAGAACAACACCGTCAAAATTTAAAATATCATTAAAAGCCTTTGCGGTATTTACAGCATCCTGACCTGTCATGGAATCCACTACAAATAGAGTTTCCTGAGGTTGAATTGCTGCGTGCACATCGGCAATTTCTTTCATCATTTGCTCATCTACCGCAAGACGACCTGCGGTATCTATAATGACAGCGTTAAAACCGTTTTCTTTTGCATAGGCAATTGCGGCTTGAGAAATCTTTACAGGACTCTTCTCTTCGCGAATAGAAAACACTTCAACTCCTACACTTTCTCCTACTACATGCAATTGATCTATTGCCGCTGGGCGATAAATATCACAAGCTACTAGCAGTGTTTTTTTATTCTTTTTGGTTTTTAGGTAGTTAGCCAGTTTACCAGAAAAAGTAGTCTTACCAGATCCTTGAAGACCGGACATAAGAATTACGGTAGGATCACCACTTAGATTGATCCCAGCGGCCTCTCCTCCCATAAGGGCTGTGAGCTCATCTTTTACTATTTTGGTAAGAAGTTGGCCAGGTTTTAGTGTGGTGAGTACACCTTGGCCTAATGCCTTCTCTTTTGCACGAGCTGTAAAATCCTTTGCGATTTTATAGTTCACATCGGCATCTACGAGAGCGCGACGTATTTCTTTAAGAGTATCTGCAACGTTTACCTCGGTAATGCTTCCGTGTCCCTTAAGGACATGCATGGCTTTATCGAGCTTGTCAGTTAAATTATCAAACATATTTTTGACTCATTTTTTGAAGACCGCAAAGATACTATTTAAGGGGTTTATCTTCAAGGTTTTCATTTGGTTTGTGAATGTGGTAGAGATCAAACTTTTAATATGCGACCACTGGGCACTAATTTCTTTCTGTGTTCCGCTTTCGCGAAAGCGGAATTAAAATAAAAGGTAACAACTTATTTCTTGTGTAAATGATTCATCACAAACACATGAGGGAATGTAATACCTCCCAAAAAAGCAATAATGGTAGAAAGGAAGAGGTTGGTGTAGTCTTTTAAAAAATAATACAATACAGCTAAAAACACCAAGGCACCGATCCAATAAATTAAAGAATTTATTATGTATTTTTTTATGGAACCTTTTGAAACTTCCCCATTTAAAAAAGCAATCTGATTGTAAATAGAGGGGATGCTATGCCATAAAATAAAATATATGGCAAAACCCCAAAGTAAACTGGCCGTTTGAAATAAAAGATACAACACAATAAGGTAAAATATTTCTCGGCCTATCATATTCCAAGATAAGGATTTCATGACCTTTATAGAGCTGATGATCATTATCGCTGCCGATACGATTAAAGGGTACAATAAAAAGGAGTAGGTAATCTCAGTTTTTAAGAGGTCATTTATTATCAGGATGCTGTCGGTATGATGTATTACTAATAAAGTAAGAATAATGTTCAATCCATAAGAAGTTAAAAACAGGTTGTAAAGCCAAAAAGAAGCAATCTTATACCTTTCAAAATGCTCTTGTCCAAAATGGTAACCACTTATTAAAATAAATAGGACTAAAATGACTTCTGGGATGATGAAAAACAGCGCAAAACCCATCAAAACGACTAGTGCATATAACGCATTAAATGAAAAAACATTCTTGTTGTTATTTTTTTTTGTGTTAAAATAAATCTTTAGATCATTTGCTCCATGTCCTACTCCTATAGTTAATATTAAAAAATATCCAATGGCAAACTCCCATTTATCAGGCACTTGTATGGAAATCCACAAGGCAAAAAAGCTTAATACCATTATGGCATTATACAGGTGCAATTTCTTAGGCATAAACTTTTGTTTAATTTTAACATTGTAAAGTTAAACAATATTAATTCTGATTTCGTATATTTACTTGAATATATAAACCAAATATTATGACTAAATTACTTTTAAATCTTGAGGTAGCTAGATTAGCTGCTGACGATTATGTAGGATTTACATTCTTTGTAGGGTGTATGGCTATGATGGCAGCTAGTGCCTTCTTTTTCTTATCCATGAGCAGTTTTGACAAGAAGTGGCGAACTTCTATTCTAGTTTCTGGATTAATTACCTTTATCGCAGCAGTGCATTATTGGTACATGCGCGATTACTGGGCAAGCTTTGGTGAATCTCCAGTATTCTTTAGATATGTTGACTGGGTACTTACGGTGCCTTTGATGTGTGTGGAGTTTTATTTAATTCTTAAAGTTGCAGGAGCAAAGAAATCCCTTATGTGGAGACTTATTTTTCTTTCTGTAGTGATGTTAGTTACAGGTTACCTAGGTGAAGCCGTAGATCGCGATAACGCATGGTTCTGGGGTCTTATTTCAGGTTTAGCGTACTTCGTAATTGTTTACGACATCTGGTTCGGTCAAGCTAAAAAATTAGCTGTAGCAGCTGGTGGAGATGTTCTTGCAGCTCACAAAACACTTTGCTGGTTTGTACTAGTAGGATGGGCAATTTACCCAATAGGTTACATGGCTGGAACTCCAGGATGGTATGAGCCTTTCTTTGGTGGATTTAATCTAGACATCGTTTACAACATCGGTGATGCTATCAACAAAATTGGTTTTGGACTTGTAGTTTACAATCTTGCTGTATTAGCTTCTAAGAAATCAGAAGCATAATAATTACCGCATATCAAATATTTGTAAATGGCTCCTTCTAAAGGAGCCATTTTTTTATGCGTTTTATTTATCCAATTAACAGGACTAGTTGGTTGAAGTAATGGCTGTGAAACTTTAAAAAGTCTTATAATTTTGATATTTTCTTATACCCTATAAACAAAGGGTTTTGAATTCCAACAGCTTACAGGCTGAGGATAGACCTCAATGTTATTAGTGAATGAATAGCGTCGGGTATAGATGTGTTACATTTCCTTGGTTCTGGACCGTGATGGGATCTTTTTACTCTTATGCTTTTGTAAAAGGCGCTTATGCTTTGCTATCAAACCCGTTGATCGTAAGTTGGTGTTGCCGTCTATTTAATTAAGCTTGTATTCTATATGAAAGGACTGTGATTAGGGGGAGCTTTTTTATTTTTCTGGGCTGTACTCTTCGTATGTTTATCATAGAGATAAAACACTTTATTAAAAGTGTTCATAAAAAAAGCCCATCGAGACTTAACGCGATGGGCTTTTCTTTATAATAGGAGTGAGGATTAGTGAATCTCCACTACTTCTAGTTCAAATACCAAGTCTTGACCTGCAAGTGGATGGTTTGCATCTACTATAATATGATCTTCTTCTACCTGTGCAACGCGCAGCTGGCGCTCTGTACCATCAGGATTTTTTGAAACAAGTCCCATTCCTACCTCAGGTTTGATTTCTGGTGGTAGTTGAGTTCTTTCTACTTTATGAAAAAGCTCTTCAATGATTTCTCCATAAGCTTCTTCTTTAGGGATTTCAATAGTTTTTTTCTCATTTACTTTCATGTCAACAAGGCCTTTTTCAAAACCTGGAATTAACGCACCCTGACCTAATTGAGCTTCTAATGGCTCTCTTTCGGCAGAAGTGTCAAATACTTGTCCGTTTGCTTTTATTTTCCCTGTGTAATGCACCTTTACAGTGTCATTTGCTTTAACTTGACTCATAAAAATTGTTATTTTTTGTATCAGTTGCAAAGGTATGATTTGTAAATACTTATCAAAGTTTAATGGACTATAATGCGGTTTTATTAAGAAAGGCTTAACGATTACGCCGGTAAAACATCAAATTCATCAGGTGGCTGGTTTTTTTAATCCACCAAACCAGACTAATAAGAAGCTTTTAAATGCATCAAATTCTCTTATCTCAAATTTCAAGCAGCAATTTATTGTTTCTTGGGCAGCTATAATTTAAACGACTATAAAACTGGTGGTCATCTGTAGGCATGCTAATTGGAAAAGTGCCACTGACATTAGGATAAAGAAGTGGTATGCGTTCCTGCGCACAAGCGCTTCAATGCATTAACACTATTTTCTTCTAAATAAACAGCCGCTTTATTTTTTTAATGTTCCGGTCGCTGAGTAACCCCAGTCAGAATATCCATCTCCATCTTCATTAGAAACGTGTCTGGTATGATATATAGAAAGTTCGTTTTCTGATGTCCAAGAGAGGGAATAGAATTGAGTCTCTGTCCAGACACCACCAGAATCCATCCAGAATGCGTTAAGCTGGCCACCATAGCCTTTGCTCATCATAACTTCTTTAGAATAATCTTTAGCAAGATCCCCGTCTTCATCAGTTGTAGTCATGTAGACGTTATTTTGCTGTACAAACAGTCTTACAAAAACAGTTTCGCCGTCGTCTTTATTTAAAGTTCCTTCCCAAAGTCCATCAAAGTCCTTTGCTTGTCCAAACGCACTACCCATGCTAACGCATAGTAACAATGCAGTAAAAATCCATTTTTTCATAATTGAATAAGTTTGTTATACCATAAATTTAAGCAAGTTATTTTTAATTACAAATACCCCATATAGGGTATTTTACATGGCTTTACTACAGGTAGGCACCAGAAGAATAGGTCAGTTCATAACTGTGTGTGTAAATCTCAAACACAATCCCAAATGGGTCTTCTGCGTAGCACATTTTATAAGGCTTGTCATCTGGATAATAGGCTCTTATGGGCATTCGTTGTTTGCCTCCTGCGGCTACAATTTTATCGACTAGTGTTTCTATGTCTGGGTCTTGGATACAGAAGTGAAAGAGTCCTGTGTTAAAAGGGTTGAAATCAGGAGCTTCTTTAACCCCAAAAGGGAAGGAGAACAACTCTATTCCTATTCCGTCAGAGGTAGAGAGGTGCGCGATTTCAAACTCTTCCCAATCGTTTCCAAAGACATCAATACACATTTGTCCTATGGCCGTGTCGGTTTCTTTTTTCACCTTTGATGGTTGCATGATCACATACCACCCCATTACTTCCGAATAGAATTTTACGGCTTTGTGAATATCAGGTATCGTAATTCCTATATGAGAAAATGATCTTGGATAATTTTTGTTAGATGACATAATTAGTTTTCTAAATGCAAAATAAGCATATATTTACTTACTGAGCAATAACTTACTTAAAAGTGCTATACTTACTTAAAAGAGTAAAATGCGTATAATCAATTATTTATATGATAAAAATCAAACAAAATAAATACTGTCCTTTAAATTACACTATGAACCTTATAGGTACCAAGTGGAAGCCCTTAGTTTTGTTTCACCTTTTAGAAGGTGCTTCGCGTTCTGGAGTGTTACAGAAAAAAGTTCCGGGAATTTCTAATAAAATGTTTACCCAGACGGTAAGAGAATTAGAAAAAGACGGTTTGATAAGCAGAGAAGTCTTTCCTGTCGTTCCTCCTAAAGTAGAATACAAACTTACAGAACGAGGTAAAACATTGGAAAACATATTAAAAGCCATGGACGCTTGGGGTGTTCAAAACCATCATGCAGAATAGTATAGGCAATCAGTTACACTCTCCCATGATAAGGCAGTAGATAGTTGTCTTATCATAAAATAAGCGGTATAATTTTTTCTTGAAAGCTATGTTCAATTATTTCTCGGTTCAGAAATGAATATGCAGGCCGTCCTTCTATTGTGAATGAGCAATAAGAGTTAAATATCTTCACCTATGAGATGGAAGGTTTGCGCCTATTGGTCACGCTATTTTGATAAGCTTATCTCAAAACAGTAAAATCAATTTATAGTACAGTCGTTATTTTTATTGATAATCACTGTTTTGAAGATACATATTGCTTTTTAATTCATCTTAGGGGATGTTTTAACTAAGGCAACTTACACTAGTTCTTTTTAAAAATCAAATACAGCTAAACGGTATGACATTACCATTATCATCTAGAACTTTAATTTCTAGAAAATAAGGGTCATCTCCCATATTGTCATCAAATGATCTTACCGTAATAGTATCTGTTTCTGCTACTAAAGTAATCGTTAAAATATAATCATCGTCTGGACCATTAGCCACATTACTGCTGTTCGGCAGAACACCTGAAAAGGTGTCAATGGAAGCCTGAGAAGCAGTTCCTGCATTATCTAAATCTACTAAAAGGCCTAAATCACCTGGACTTTTCTCGTCCGACCAGTAGATAACAACTTTACCGCCAGCAGGAATGGACTCACTTAAGGTAAATTCGATAGTATCATCCGAATCATGATGTAATCTCAAATCGTCTTCATCCGGTTGAGGACCGTTCAATACAATACCATCAAATAGAAGAGGTATACTACTTGTAGACAAGTGATTTGTTGATAAAAGAGCTGTTGTAACCGTAACACAGTCAGGAAAACTGCCGACTTCTTTACAGTCACTATCTACTGATTTCCACTCTGTATTGTTATAATAATATAAGGCACCAGTACCGTTGGTACAGCAATCTGAGCAGTATATAAATAAGCCACCAGGGACTGTTTCCCCGGCAGCAGCAGCAAGGGTATTGATATTATCTCTTTGCGCTAGAGTGAGTACTGGAAACAACACGCCTTTTTCATTGCTATTGATATGTAAAATAGAGGAGGAATCAATATTTTCTGTGTTGATACCTACTTGAGAAAAGGAGTAAAAACTAAAGAAAAGAAGTGTAATAATTAAATAACTAGTTGATTTGATCATAATAAGTGTATTTATTATCTAGTCAATGACTAAAAAAAGATTTTTAAATTGCACGCTATTTCTATGCCAGACTAGAAATTTGTAGTAAGTAATTAACTTATTCATTAAATTCAAATACAAACTTATGAATTATTTAGTCCTAATAAAGAACTAATCGATAAACAGTTAATATAATTGTCATCAGTTATTTAGGATTAAAAAAAAACAGCGTTAAGTGCTCTATTCTTCCGATAAAATGAGGATTGTCAAAAAAAACAGTTGTACGTATGAATACCTTTAATTCAAATTTTCCCAAACACTACCGTTCCACAGTCGGACTTTGTTGGTACCACTATCGTAATATATATCACCTGCTGAAGGAGAGGTAGGTGTTGTAGCTCTAGGGGTTAAATTGATGATATCGCTTATTTTTAAACCTCCTCTAACTTCCACCTCGTCGGTATCAAACTTTCCATAGATTAAAGGGTCGTCATTGGGATCGTTTTGAATAATAAGGGTGTTGCTAGCGGTAGTTTCTCCGTTACCGGCACCAAAACCTATAAAAACATTGTTATTTCCAGTATTCAAAACTCCACTAGTAGCTCCTAAATAAGTATTGGAGTTTCCAGCAGCATTATTGCGCCCTGCGGTAGCGCCCACAAACACATTTTCATCTCCTACACTAGAGTTCAAACCGCTAGCGCTACCTAGAAAAGTGTTGCTGAGTCCTGTGGTGTTAGCGTTGCCTGAAGTCTGACCAAAAAAGCTATTGTCAGAACCTGAAGTATTTTGGATCCCTGTACGTTCTCCAAAGAAGCTGTTCTTTGATCCATCTACATTAGCTACCCCACTTTGAGAACCGAAGAAACTATTTTTTTCTCCTGTGGTATTGCTTTGACCACTGTTAGCTCCAAAAAAACTGTTGTCTGCACCAGAGGTGTTGGAAGCCCCGCTTTTAGATCCTACAAAGGTGGATCTTGTCGTGAGGCTAATATCGTTTGCTTCCCCTGCATCTTCTCCTATAAACACCGATTCTCCTGTGTTTAAAAAATCGAGCTGTCCTTTTTGAGTAAATCTAAAAAACAGGGTATTGTTGGTTTTTATAGCCAGATCCTGTGCGTCTGTGGTTCCAATAAAATCATTACCGCTCGTGGTGCCTGTGTTCCCCTCTAAGTTCCAGTCTTTAGATTCTGTATCATTGGTCACTAAACGAACCCATCGAGGATCGGTAGCAGCAGCGTTCCAATAATAAAAACCTGGGGTCACATCGCTTACAGTTGCGGTGTTGTACACCAGCAAGCTTTCAATATTTCCATTTGTAATGGTAGACATGTCACCGGTCCCTGTTAGCGTCAATCTAGGTATGAGTATTCCCGTATCTGAAGACACTACATCTAGTGAAGAAGATTCGTCAGGAGTTGCCGTGTTTAAACCTACTTGAGCTATTAGGCTGCTAGAGCATAATAAGAATAACAATAGCATGCATTGTATTCTAATCTGCTTTGATTGGTAATTATATATATTTAAGTTCATCATCTCGTGTATTAATTAAGAGGTTCCCAAATAGAACCTGTCCATACTTTTAATTTATTATCACTGGAATCGTAATAGATATCTCCCGTATTAGGTGTTGATGGGATTTGAGCTTTAGGTGATAAGTTTAATTTATTTTGAATAATCAATCGTCCATTTATCAGAAGTGTATTAGCTTGAAAATCTCCATATATAAGAGACGTATCTAGGTTGTCATTTTGAAGTACAAGAAGATCGTTGGCGTTAGGCACCAAACCATCTGCATCATGACCAATAAAGATATTGCCTTGACCTGTATTTGTAGCACCTGTGTAACTTCCTAAAAAGGTATTGTGATTAGACGAGGTATTTACCAGACCCGCGTTCTTACCAATAAAGACATTGTAATTACCTGTGCTTAAAGCAAAGCCACTGTTCTCACCAATGAATAGGTTGTGATTCCCTGTGACATTAGATAGGCCTGCAGCATTTCCAAAGAAGTTATTGTACACCCCTTTTGTGTTTTGATTTCCACTGCGTTCTCCAAAGAAGCTGTTTCCTCCAACACCACAAGCGATCAAGTTGATTACCGTAGGAAGATCGTTAGATGTATTAGAACCAGAGAGGTCATTTACTGTTTGCGTACCACTTGTTCCTTGAGCAGTTGCTTGGTTGGATATAAAACCAGCATCTATATCTGTTGGAGTAATGCTATAGGTAGCTGTATACACCCAAGTTTCAGTTGTATCTAACTCGTTATCAGCATTTGTATCACCATTGACAAAAGTTATAGCAGGCACTTCTACATCTGTAAGACTTACTGCAGTTAAACTGGAGTTCCCTAGGTTGGATACTTGAAAAGTATAGGTAACCGTCTCTGATGCATCTGTACAGCCGTTGGCATTAGTATCATTGAAAACTGCTGTTCGCACCAGTGCAATGTTAGGTAGAAGTACGCTAAGAGTTCCTGATTGTACTTCACGTGCACAAACATTATCCACGTGTGTAATGACTACAAAGTATTGTTGGCCATCTAATGCTTCTGTCGCTGTAATGTTTAAACTGGCATTAGTTTCTCCAGGTATGGCGGTGCCACCTGCATCAGGGTCGTCTAGATACCACTGATATCTGATCCCAGCATTGGCATTACCTGGTGTGGTATAACTGGGTGTTGTGGCAGGTGCGGCACCCACAAATGTGGTGGTCTCATCTCCACTAGCGGTAAGGTTAAAGGTAGCTGTGGCTCCATTATTTACGGTTTGATTTGCTGCAGCAGCCGTTATTTGGAGTTGAGTAGCGGTATATTCATTACCGGTAATACCATTATAACCACCTGCGCCGCCTGTAACTAAACCGTCAGTGTCAAAACCTGTACCGTCTAAAATGCCATCATTATTAGCATCTAATCCTCCTGATTCTAGCACATCAAAGCAGCCGTCATTATCAGAGTCGCTATCTAAAGAGTCGACAATACCGTCTCCATCTGTATCTCCGACAGTTTGTTCTATTTGAAAAGTTAAGTCCCCATCATTATCGCTATAATTATCATCAGCAAAAACAACATAGATCTCCCCTGAAACTGATGGGGTCACTGAAATGGTATTGTTAACAGCAAAAACTTCTCCTAATAATTCATCCACCCCTGGGTTGTATTGCCCGTTCCCATTAGTATCTACCATGGCTATAAACCGCAAACGATTGGTATAGTCTGCAGCTACTAAATTTGCAAAGGGAAGGTCAATCGAAGTGTTGGGGTTTCTAACATGATTGTCAGCATTATCTCTATAGTAATTACCATCTAAGTCCACCCATCTGCGGTCAGCACTTTGATCAAAAAAATACTTTAACACCGATAAGCCATCATGTGGTCCACCACTTACTACTGCAGCGCCTATAGATGAAGTAGGGGAGGTAAATCGGATAGTAACACTAGGGGTAATAGAAACACCAGAAGATTGCCAGGCCTGCACAGTCGTGCTAAAGTTAGAAGATGTTGACAGTACTACCACTTGATTTTCATTAGTATCTAATATCCCATCATTGTCATCGTCTAGGTCACAAATATCAGAGACACCATCTCCATCGGTGTCTAGATTGTTGGAAATAGTAGCGTCACATTCATCATTTGAAGCATCACGGTAATCGTAGTCAATAGTGAGTGCGATAGCATTGCCACCGCCTGGATTCACGTCGTCATCAGTATCTAATAAGGTGAACAAGCCACTACCACTAGTATAAGCGTTTCCATTGACATCGGTATAATCGTCTACGGATTCTGAATCGTCAGAAAGGCCATTAACGCCTGCTCCATTTGCAAGGATAGGTGTGGTTGTAAAACTTTCATTTATATCATTAATTCCATCGTTGTCAGAATCAGCGTCGAGGTAATCTACATCATCAGTACCGTCTGTATTTACAGGAGTTAAACCAGTAGAGCCTGTGCCGTCTGAGTTTCCATTTGGTGTGGCATCATAGGCGTTATCTAGTCCATCATTATCATTATCAAGACCTGTAGGCGATATGTATCCTGCTGTGGTTTGGGCTTCTACGTTGTCTGGAATACCATCATTGTCGGAGTCTAGGTCAAAATTGTTTCTGACGCCATCGTTATCTGAGTCTTCTGATAAGGGCAAGCTGCAGGCGTTGGTTATACGAATACTATGGTTATTAGTACTACCACCAGTGGATGCTGTAAAACCAAAATACACGTTTGATTCTCCTGCAAAGAAATTGGTTATCAAATCAGCAGTATAAGAATCGCTATACACGTTGTCAAACAAGTACGAAAGTCTCTGTGTGCTGGCATTCCATGAAATATCTATAGTGTGCCATTGTCCATCTTCTATGTTACCTGAAGCACCTAAGGCTACATCTGGTCTTAATGTCGTATTTGGAGCAGCCTGATCTGTATCCCAAAATGTTGCATGATCTGCTGCGATATCTAGGGCATTTTGATAGGTATCAAATTCAATAGCAATACCATTTTGAATACCTCCAGCACCAATAGCTATACCGTTATTTCCAACCACATTATTACCTGCAGGATCATTGTGGAAGACAGTGGCTATACCATCAGCTCCGTTATTATTGTTGGTTCCAAAATTGGCTTCAAAACTTAAAGTAAAGCTCTCATTAAAACTTATTCTACCAAAAGACCAAGCCTGCCCGCTTTGATTGTTTAGATTGGGTGTAAGTCGAAACTCATTTATTGAAGTTTCTGAAGCGTTTCCTGTAATATTAAAGTATTCTGAAACAGTTCCAGTCAAATTCCTTTCTTCACAATCTAAGATTCCATCGTTATCATCGTCTATATCGCAAATATCAGAGACACCATCTCCATCGGTGTCTATATTTCCAGAGGCGACAGGGTCGCATGGGTCAGGGCAGTTTGCATCTTGTACGCCACTATTCTGGCTACTCCCTGCAGATTGGCCGCTTCCTGTAGCTATTGTTGGAACTCCATTGGCATCTACACTACCGGTAAGCATGTCATTAGCATCTGTGTTGGCACTGGTGAAATTTGCTCCTCCCTCAACCGCATCACTACAACCATCACTATCTGAGTCCCTGTCTAAATGATCTGGAACCCCATCGTTGTCTGTATCTTGACCACTACACGGAATAGTAATTGTCGTTCCAAATTGACCATCTACACTAAATTCAAATAGATGTGGGTCTGATCCATCGTTATCTTGTCTACTTCTGATTCTTATAGAGGTAATAGGGCCGGCAGAAAACACGTTAAACTGTCTGATAGCTGTTGAGACTACTGGATCATAAGCGGTTGCGTAGGTTGGACCAACTTGTGTGGCGCCATTAAAAAGCAATACTTCTAACCCCAAATAGTTAGCTGCATTATTATTTTGTTCACTATTGCCCCAGTAAATGGTTATTTGAGTATTGGTAGGTAAGGTTGCTCCAAAATCTAAATTAAGATCGTTACCTGGTGGATGATGAACTCTACGGTCATCATTAACAGGGTTAGCAGTATTGGCATCAAACAAGTCAGTAAAAGTAGCGTTCGAAAAATGATCAGGGAGTGTTCCAGTCAGTGTAATATTAGCGGTAGTTTCTACACAACCTTCGTCGGTATCTAAAATCCCGTCATTATCGTCATCTAAATCACAGTTGTTATTAATTCCGTCTGCATCTGGGTCGTTTGCGGTTGGTGTGCCTACTATCGCTCCGTTAGTACAAGGATCTGTAAGAATTATATTGTCAAAAAACATATCTTCACTTCCAGAACTATTACTGGTTAGTATTCTGACCCATGTATTTGTATTACCACCGCTTATTTCAAGTGAAACGTCACCTGTATTATTCTGATTGGAACCACATGGAGCCGTTAAGGTTTGTAAATTCGTATAGGACCCTCCATTATCATAAGAAACTTGAAAAAAGGTTTGATCTCCTGATTCAAAACCACTACTGGAATCATCACAATTCCAATCTGCTGTCCATATAACAGAAGAATATCCACTTAAGTCTATTCTACGAGCAAAGGACCTGTCTGCACCACCGTTAGAAAATACTCTGCCACCGGTAACTGAAGGGCTCCCAGTGGTCGTCCAAGATGCAGTTGCCCAACCGGTACCACCAGAAAAGTTGTTGGATGAAAAATCATCTGAAGCTATAGTGCTTTGTAGGTTGTACGGGTAGTCTGAAATGACTAAAGGAGAAGTTAGTTGGTTTCCAACCTCTAAAACCCAATCACCAGCGGCACCGGTAAGATTAGTAGAAGCTGCAACTTTTATACCCAGCTGTTTTTCAAGATAGCTTACTGCGGCGCGGCCTTTGGTGCCTTTGGCGAAATAGCAGCCGTAGATGTTAAGGCTCCTTTGTCCTGCGGACATTTCCCCAAAGGGGAAAGAAAAATGAGTTTTTACAAAAGTTGCTATTTCTTCTGCGCCTAGCCATTTGTCGTTGATAAAAAGTTCGCCTGGACGACCATGAGAGAATAAGTAAAAGCCTAACTTATCTTGAGGCAGGGCATTTTTTAACAGATCGCTATCTAACAGGGACGTGTCTATATAGTAATTTTGTATGCTATTGGTATACTCGCAAGTAGTTATCGCACTTGAAACAGAAGTGTAAAAAAACACTGACATCAAAGAGAGTAGTGTCCTTACCGTCCAATATTTAAAATAATTTTCTCCCATTATTGTGAAATATCTATAGTTGCCTTTTAGTTGTTCTCTGTAAGCTAGTAAGTTACT